>CANFHS010000006.1 GCA_947446835.1 Bacteriovoracaceae bacterium | reverse complement strand
TCGAACTGGAGCGAGATGCCGGCAAAGAGGTTGCCCAGCGTGTCCTGGGCGGCCAGGCCGAGCACGAGCGACAGCGCGGCCGAGGTGGCCAGAAGCGGGGCCAGGCGAACCCCGAAAATCTCGCTGACCAGCCAGCCGCCCACGCCGATCGAGAACAGCAGGGTGAAGATGTTGATGAGCAGCAGGGGCACGCCTTCGCGCATGTGGCTGAAGAACAGGTACTCGCTGAGCAGGATCCGGAAGGTCTTGACCAGCACGATGGCGCCCAAGACCAGGGTCAGGAGCCCCAGGTAGGAAAGCCCGCGGGTCAGCGCGTCGCCCGGCTCCAGCTGCCCGCCCAGGGTGTCGTAGAGCACGAAGCCCGTGGCGAACGACGCCATATGGAGGAGCAGGCTCCGGAACTGGCGCCTCAGGCTCCGGTGCCGCTCCGGGTTCAGCCCTTTCAGGAAGAACCGGTAGACCAGCCAGGACCCCAGCGCGAGGCCGCCAAAGACCAGGACGGGCTCCAGCTGCACCAGATCGGAGATCCGATCGGCGGGAATCCAGGGCTGGCCGAGCTTGGCTGCGGGGAAGCGAGAAGACAGGTTCACGTTTCCGGATCGGCAGATGGGCCGGGTCGCTTGACCCAAAATGCTCAATTGCATCGATTGACCGGGTGCCGTACCGCTTTCCGGGCCCTTTCCCGAGAATTTTGGACCTTGGGTTTGACAAGGTCCCTCGCGTGGCCAATATGTCTCTGCTGCGAATGGGCCGCTGATTCCAGGCGCCATGTTTTTTGCCTCCCGGCAAGGCCATGACGCCCCGAATCCGACCGAGTCGCAAAATTCAAAAGGACAGTGTCACTCTCAGGAGGTTCGAAATCATGCAAGTTCGGCCGTTGCACGACCGTGTTCTCGTCAAGCGCTTCAACGAAGAAGAAAAATCCAAGGGTGGGATCATCATTCCCGACACCGCCAAGGAAAAGCCGATCCAGGGCGAAATCATCGCCGTGGGTCAGGGCCGTATCGGTGAAGACGGCAAGGTCCGTCCCCTCGATGTCAAGAAGGGCGACCGCGTCCTGTTCGGCAAATACGCCGGCACCGAGATCAAGATCGACGGCGACGAGTTCCTGATGATGCGCGAGGAAGACATCCTCGGCGTCCTCGCCCAGTAATCGTCACGCTCCAACCTCTCAAGTTTCCAGGAGAAACAAATGTCCGCAAAAGAACTCCGCTTTTCTGAAGCAGCCCGTTCGGCCATCCTGAACGGTGTCAACATCCTCGCCGACGCGGTGAAGGTGACCCTGGGCCCCAAAGGTCGCAACGTGGTCATCGAGAAGGCCTTCGGCGCTCCGAACGTCACCAAGGACGGCGTCACCGTCGCCAAGGAAATCGAGCTTTCCGACAAGTTCGAAAACATGGGCGCCCAGATGGTCCGTGAAGTGGCCTCCAAGACCAACGACGACGCCGGCGATGGCACCACCACCGCCACCGTCCTGGCCCAGGCCATCTACCGCGAAGGCGCCAAGATCGTCGCCGCCGGCCACAACCCGATGGAACTGAAGCGCGGTATCGACAAGGCCGTGAGCGCGGTCATCGAGGAACTCAAGAAGATCTCCACGAAGATCAAGGACCAGAAGGAAGTCGCCCAGGTGGGCGCCATCTCGGCCAACAACGACCCCGAAATCGGCAAGCTCATCGCCGAAGCGATGGAAAAGGTCGGCAAAGAGGGCGTGATCACCGTCGAAGAGTCGAAGACCGCTGAAACCACCCTCGACACGGTGGAAGGCATGCAGTTCGACCGCGGCTACCTGTCGCCGTACTTCGTGACCAACCCCGAGAAGATGGAAGCCTCGGTCGACAGCCCCTACATCCTGATCTACGACAAGAAGATCAGCTCGATGAAGGACCTGCTGCCGGTCCTCGAGAAGGTCGTCCAGCGCTCCAAGCCGCTGGTCATCATCGCCGAGGAAGTGGAAGGCGAAGCGCTGGCCACCCTCGTGGTGAACAAGCTGCGTGGCACCCTCCAGGTCGCGGCCGTCAAGGCCCCGGGCTTCGGCGATCGCCGCAAGGAAATGCTCCAGGACATCGCCGTCCTCACCGGCGGCAAGGTCATCTCGGAAGACATGGGCCACAAGCTGGAAGCCACCAAGCTTGAGGACCTGGGCACTGCCAAGAAGATCACCATCGACAAGGACAACACCACCATCGTCGACGGTGCCGGAAAGAAAGGCGAAGTCGAGGGCCGCGTGAAGCAGATCCGTGCCCAGATCGAGGAAACCTCCTCGGACTACGACCGCGAGAAGCTCCAGGAGCGCCTGGCCAAGCTCGTGGGTGGCGTGGCCGTCATCAACGTCGGTGCAGCCACCGAAGTCGAGATGAAGGAAAAGAAAGCCCGCGTCGAGGACGCCCTGAACGCCACCCGCGCAGCGGTGGAAGAAGGCATCGTCCCCGGCGGCGGCACCGCACTGCTCCGCGCTTCGCGGGTGCTGGAAGACCTGAAAGGTTCGAACACCGAACAGCAGGCCGGCATCAGCATCATCAAGCGCGCCATCGAAGAGCCCCTTCGCCAGATCGCCGGTAACGCCGGTCACGAAGGCTCGATCGTGGTCGACAAGGTCCGCTCGAACACCACCAACGGCTGGGGCTTCAACGCCCTGACCGAGAAGTACGAGGACCTGCTCGCCGCCGGCGTCATCGACCCGGCCAAAGTGAGCCGTTGCGCCCTCCAGAACGCCGCTTCGGTGGCGTCGCTGATGCTCACCACCGAAACCCTCATTGCCGAAAAACCCAAGAAGGACGCTCCGGCTCCGATGGGCGGCGGCATGGGCGGTATGGGCGGCATGGGCGGCATGGACATGTAAGCCTGCCGTTCCCGCGGGAACGCTGTTGAGGCCCGGGAGCCACTGGCTTCCGGGCCTTTTTTTTGCTCCGGCTTGTGCTAGGACCACCGGGATGAGCACCGAGGCAGCGCCGGCCGGCACCACGAGTCGTTGGATCAAGTGCATTTCGACCCAGGGCACCGTCCGGGGCATCGCCATCCAGGCGACCGACCTGGTCCGCGAACTGGTGGCCTTGCACAAGCTCGAGGGCGCTTCGGCACGGGGCCTGGGCGAGGCCGTGATGGCTGGGCTCCTGCTGGGTTCGTATTGCAAGGAAGGCGAGCGGGTGAACCTGAACGTGCAGGGCACCGGCGCCTTCTCGCAGGCGCTGGTGGACGCCTATCCGGATGGCCGGGTGAGAGGCTACGTGGTGGAGCGCAAGGGCGGAAGCCAGGCTGCGGCTCGCGTTGCGTTCGAAGGGGATTTTCCGGATGGCCCCTGGGGCAGTGGCCTGCTTTCGGTCCTGAGGACCAAGGATGGAGAAGGTGAGCGCCCCTACATCGGCACTGTTCCGCTCGTGACCGGACACCTGGCCAAGGACCTGACCTTCTACTGGGCCCAGAGCGAGCAGGTGCCTTCGTCGGTGGGCCTTGTGGTGGACCTGGAGGGCGACTCGGTCAAGGCTGCGGGTGCGTTCCTGATCCAGGCCATGCCCGGGGCGAGCCCGACCGATGTTCGCATCATCGATGAGCACATCGCCCAGACGCACGACCTGGCCATGGAGTTCGAAGGCGCGACCGATCCGTTGCAGTTCCTGTCCCGAATCTTCCGTGACATGTCGTTCCTGCTGGTCGAGGAGCGCCCCCTGCGCAGCTACTGCAATTGCTCCTGGGAGCGGGTGGAACGCGCCCTGTCCCTGGTGGGCGTGCAGGAGCTTCGCGCCATGCTGGCCGAGGATCGCGGCGGCAGCATCCAGTGCGATTTCTGCTCCAAGACCTACCATCTGGACGCCTTGGCCCTGGAACGGCTGATCGAAAAATCAGGCGGCGGTCCGGGCAACTCGACGCTTCACTGAGCGGGCGGGCCCGGGATGGGCTTCGCGGCTCAGAAGGTCACGCCGGCGTGGATCAGGAACGTCGTGTAGGTGCCGCCCATGCTCTGCAGCTTGCCGCTGGCCAGTTTCTGGGAAGAGCCGAAGATGTCGTGGAAGGTCAGGCCCGCGCCGAAGAACAGGTTGCGGGTGAGCTGCAGGTCGACGCCGGGTCCGAGGTGCAAGCCGAAAAGCACCGGAGATACCGTCTCGGTGGAGTCGACCTCCAGGCTGGGCTTGTAGAAGCCCAATCCGAAGATGGCGTAGGGCACGACCTTGTCGTACCAGCTCAGGTTCGCCCGGAGTCCGGTCAGCAGCGTGGTCATGGAGTACTTGCCGTCGGAGTGGCTCGAGTAGCCGAAGCTCGAGTCGAAGGCGAACATCTCGCTCACGCCGTAACTGTAATGGACCTCGGCTCCGATCGAGTCGGAGTAGTTCGACAGGTCGCCCATCAGGAACACCTGGCCCACGGCCAGCGAAACGTTGTTCGACTCGGGCGCGAAGGGCGAGAGGTTGGAGCGGCTGTCGGAGTAGCTCGGCACCGTGCGTCGCGGTGCCACGCTTTCGGCGGAGCCGGAGCCGGCCGGGCTATTGGCCCACGCGGGCTTGCCGCTCCAGGATGCGGCCTGAGCCGAGGGATTCCAGGCGAATGCCAGGGAGAACAGAAGGGCCGCGGCCCCGAGGTTCGTCTTCCTGACGGACAGCATCGAGCTTTCCTTGCGCATGCTCCTCAAGTGTAACGGGGATTGGGGAGCAGGGCAAAAAAAGAGGCCCGGCTCCCCAGAAAAGGAACCGGGCCACGTCAAAATCCTGTCTGTAAAACCCTGTCTGTAAAATCCGGTCGTCGCGAAGCGGCTTACTGGTTCAGGGCCGGTGCGCGGCTCATGCCCAGATCGCTGGTCGTGTCGAAGCGGGCCATTTCGGAGCCCACTTTGGCCTGGATGTAGCCGGAGAAGGAGCCATCGCCATGACGGATGATTTCCTTCAGCAGCTCGACGGACGGCTGGGTCTTGGCCTTTTTCTCGCTCTCGTACAGCAGCTGGGTCAGGGTCGAGGCGGTGATGTCGTTCTTGGTCTTGTTGTCGATGACGCGCAGGTCTTCGCCACTCTTGATCATTTTGGCGATTTCATCGAGCGTCACGTAGCTCGACTCGTGCGTGTCGTACAGCTTACGGTTCTGGTACCGTTTGATGATCTTCGTTTCTTTCATGTTTCCCCCTAAACAATCGTTCACGTGATCCGGAGTATTTGACCAGATTGATTCAGGTCTATCTCCTCGATCCTGGCTCGTCCCGGTAATGCCGGCTTCTTCAAAAAGCCTTCACTTCCCCTACAGAGAATTGTGACACCCCTTTGTCACAATGTGTCAAGCCTGGATACGTGCGGAAATAACAACCTGCTCCATTTCTGTCAAGAGCCGCCCCGGAAGCCTAACGAGGCTCTTGTTTGCGGTCTTGAGTTGTCCTGATTCCAGAAGTCGCTCGGTTGCGACCCCTTGAGCCAAGACAGGCGACCCGGTTTGCACGTGGCGTTCCACAGAGCCGGCCGATTTCAGTTTCTTCGTGAATTTGTCGATCCGTCCCGTGAGGAAGGGACTGTTTCTCATGTTCAACCACTCCATGGCGCGTCTGACAGTGATCTTGAGCTGCCTCCTGGGCATGAGCGGATGCGCTGGAATTCAGCATCGCGACGAGTCCGAAAAGGAAGCGGCTGTTCCCACGGCGCCCGTGTCGGCGGAAGGGGAGTCGAATCCCGCGGTGGTCGCGGCTCCTGCGGTGCAGTCCCGGACGCCGGAAGCTTCGGCCGAATACCACTTCAGTCTGGCCCAGTCGTATGTGGCCGATGGGAACGCGGATCGCGCGATCGAAGAATACAAACTGGTGCTGAGCTACGACCCGGACTCCGCGCTGGTCTTCACGCGGATCGCCACGGAGTACATCAAGAAGGGTTCGTTCGCCCAGGCCATGGAAGCTTGCAAAGAAGCATTGCAGCGCGACCCAAAATTCATTGATGCCCGACTGATTCTGGCTGGGCTTTATGCGGCGTCCCGCGAATCGGAGCTGGCGCTCATCGAGTATGGCAAGGTGCTTCAGTTCCAGCCCGATCACGAGGAAGCCCTGGTTTATCGGGCCCAGCTCCTGGTCGAAGAAGGGCGCGGCGCGTTGGCGAGCCAACAGCTCCGGGCCTTCCTGAAGAAGAATTCCGAGTCGGCCTTGGCGTGGTTCTATCTGGGCAAAGCCGAGCAGCGGCAGGAAAAATTCCCGAGCGCCGTGCAGGCTTTCAAGAAAGCCCTCGAAGTGCGTCCGGGCTTCACCCAGGCGGCCCTGACCTTGGGCTACCTGTATGAGACCCGCAAGATGAGCGCGGAGGCCCTGGCGCTCTACCAGGAGATTTACGATCAGTCCCAGGACCTGACTGCCGCCAATCGCTTGGCGACGATGTACCTGAAGGACGAGAAGTACAAGGAAGCGGTGCCTTTCCTGGATGCCATCCAGCAGGCCGACCCGGAAGATCTGAACGTCCGCGTCAAGCTCGGCCTGGTCCAGATGGAGCTCAAGAATTGGGAGCAGGCCATCGTGGCTTTCAAGGCCATCCTGGAACGCAATCCGGATGCCGACCGCATCCACTACTACCTGGGGAGCCTCTACGAGGAGACGGGCAAGATGGATCTGGCCGCTCAGGCGCTGCTAAGCATCAAGCCGGACTCCAAGCTCTACTCGGACGCGGTGCTTCACGTGGCTTATCAGTGGAAGCAGGACGGCAAGATGAAGGAGTCGCGGGATCTGGTGAGCGGAGCCATCGCCAAGTCGCCCCGCAATCCTGGCCTGCACCTGTTCATCGCCACCGTGGATGAAGAGCAAAAGGACATTCCGGCCGCTGTCGGGGTTCTTGAGAACGCCGTGAACCTCTTTCCCGAAGACGAGAAGGTCCGCTACTACCTGGGCAGCCTGTATGACCGCCAAGGCAAGACGGATCGCAGCCTGATGCAGATGGAAGCCATCCTGCGCTTGAACGCCGAGAACGTCGATGCGCTCAATTACATCGGTTACACCTGGACCGTCCAAGGCGTGCACCTGAACGACGCCGAGAAGATGCTGCGCAAAGCGGTCAAGCTTCGCCCCGACAACGGCTACGTCCAGGACAGCTGGGGCTGGCACCTGTACGTGCGTGGCCGCGTCAACGAGGCCATCGTGGAGCTCGAGAAGGCGGCCAAGCTCAAGCCCACCGAGGCGACCATCCTGGAACACCTGGCCGATGCCTACCTGCGGATGAACCTGCGCGAAAAAGCCGCCCATCAGTACGAAGAGGCGGCCCGTTACGCCGAGGACGACTCGAGTCGCCAGAAGCTTCACGAGAAGCTGACCCTGGTGCGCGAGGAAATCGCCAAGCGGCAGGCGTCAGAGACGCCCGAGCGCATGCCGGCGGGCCAGAGCGCCCACTGAGCTGCAGTCCAGGGTTGTCAGTGTTGCCCGGCCCGTGGGAACCTCAGGGACTTCCATGGTGAAACGCCTTGTTCTCCTCACGGTCGCAGCGAGTTTCCTGGGTGCCTGTTCCACGGTTCCGGCAAAGTTCCGTGCGGACCCGGCCCATCTTCTGGAGCGGGCCTGCTCGCCTGGGGCGGGATTGAGCGGGGCCAAGGGGTCGGTCTGGATGAAGGCGGCCTCCCGCGAGGCTTCTGGCCAGTTCCCGGCCGATGTGGACGCCCAATCCGGTCGGACGCTGCGGCTTGAGGTGACCAATCTTCTGGGGGGGATCGAGGCCCTGATCTCGGTCAGCCCTGACCGCTACGACATCGAGGTCCCGGGAAAGAAGGACCGGAAGGCCGTTCGCCAGAGTGGCGAGGGATCCTGGGGCGGGATTCCCCTGATCTGGGCGCCCGATTTGTTCCTGGGCCGGATCCCCTGTCCCACGCCCGAGCAGCTGTCCACGGCCTCGCGCCGGGTGGATGAGTCGGGCGCGCTGGTCCTGGAAACGCGGCCTTCCTTGCAAGGCGCGGCCGAGCGCTTCGAGTACCGCTTCAGGGACCACGCCGGTGACCGCTGGCCCGAGGGCCTGGTCTGGGAGCGCCTGGGTCCCTTGGGGCACCGGGTGGAGTTCCGCTTCGATGATCCCGAGGACCTGCCCCAGAGTCCCAGGAAGTGGGAAGCCAAGTCCTCCGCGGGCGAAGTGAAAGTCCGGTGGCGCGACCGCACGGTCCTGCGTTGAATGGTGGCGCGTTGACTTGCGGTTAGGGGTGCGTTAGCTTGCCGCGCCGGGCCCCGGAATCCTTGGCGTTTCCGGGCCTTGGTCAACTTTCAGTGTGAGGGGACGACGAGATGAAACCGTTGTTGAAAGTCCGTTGGGCTACGGTGTGCGTGGTGCTTGCTATGGCTTCGAGCTGGGTGGGTTGCACCCGCAAGAGCAATGATCCGCCGGGCACTCTTCATCTGGCGCTCATCGAGAAGATCAAGGGAATGGACCCCGCCCAGGCCGATGACCTGTACGCGGGCAACATGGTCCACCTCGTTTACGAGAGCCTTTACCAGTACCACTACCTGAAGCGGCCCTATCAGATCGTGCCGAACCTGGCCGCGGCTCTTCCCGAGATCAGCGCCGACGGCAAGACCTACACCATCAAGATCAAGCAGGGCGTGCTGTTCCAGGACGACGCCAGCTTCAAGGCCAGCAGCTGCAAGGGCCGTGAGCTGGTGGCTGATGACATCGTCTATTCGCTGAAACGCCTGGCCGACCCGAAGACGGTTTCGTCGGGCTGGTGGGTGCTGGAAGGCAAGATCGTGGGCCTGGATGACTGGCGCGCGGCTTCCACGAAGGCCGGAACCACCGATTACTCGGCTCCGGTGGCGGGCCTGAAGGCCGTGGACCGTTACACGGTCCAGATCCAGCTGGTGCAGCGGAACTACCAGTTCATCTATGGCCTGGCCATGCCGTTCACCGGCATCGTGCCGCGCGAGGCGGTCGAGGCTTACGGCAAGGAGTTCCTGAACCACGCCGTGGGCACCGGTCCCTTCAAGTTGACCGAGTACAACCCGGCCGCGAAGCTGGTGTTCGCGAAGAACCCGACCTACCGCGACGAGACCTACCCGTCGGAAGGCGAAGCGGGAGACCAGGAAAAAGGCCTGCTGGCGGATGCCGGCAAGAAACTGCCTTTTGCCGACAAGCTGGTTTACACGATCTACGTGGAATCCCAGCCGCAGTGGCTGACCTTCATGAAGGGCGGGCTGGATGCCACCTCCATCCCGAAGGACAACTACGCCCAGGCCGTGACTCCCACCCAGGGGCTGACCGACGAGATGAAGAAGCTCGGCGTGGAGCTCCACAGGTCGCCCAGCCTGGACGTGACCCACGAGACCTTCAACATGGCGGATCCGGTCATCGGCAAGAACAAGCTGCTCCGCCAGGCGCTGAGCACGGCCTACGATCCGGTGCCGTTGCTGGAGCTGTTCTACAACAACCGGGCGATCGCGGCCCAGGGGCCGATCCCGCCGGGCTTGGCCGGGTACGATCCCGCGTTCAAGTCGCCTTACCGGCAGTTCAGTGTCGAGAAAGCCAAGGAGCTGCTGGCCAAGGCCGGTTACCCGGGCGGCAAGGGGCTTGCTCCCATCGACTACGCGACCGTGTCGAGCTCGACCTCGCGCCAGATGAACGAGTACTTCCAGAAGCAGATGGCGGCCATCGGCGTGCAGGTCAAGTTCAACACCTACTCCTGGCCCGAGTTCCAGGCTGCCATCAAGAACCGCAAAGGCCAGATGTGGGGTTTTGCCTGGGGTGCGGATTATCCGGATGCCGAGAACTTCCTGCAGCTGTTCTATTCGAAGAACACCTCGCCCGGCCCGAACGACTCGAACTACTCGAACCCCGAGTTCGACAGGCTCTACGAGAAGTCGTTGACCCTGGCCGACAGCCCGGAACGCACGGCGCTCTACGTGAAGATGGCCCAGATGGTGGTCGAGGACTGCCCCTGGATCATGGGCGTGCACCGCCTGAATTACGGCCTGACCCAGAAGTGGCTGAAGAACTACAAGTACCACGACATCCAGCACGGCATCGCGAAGTACCTGCGGGTTGATCCCGCCCTCAAGAAGTAACCGGGCACAAGACCATGCTCATCTACCTTTTGAGGCGGATCATCGGGGCGATCCCCACGGTTCTCGGGGTGGCGCTCATCACCTTCCTGCTGTTCAACCTGGTGGGCGGCGACCCGACCTACCAGATGCTGGGCAAGCACGCGACCGCCCAGCAGGTGGCGGAGCTCCGGCACGAGTACGGCTTTGACCAGCCGCTGATCACCCAGTTCGTGGACTACCTTCGCCAGATCGTGACCTTCGATTTTGGCCGCAGCTACGCCACCAAGCAGCAGATCTCGGCCATGATCAGCAACGGCATTGGCCCGTCCCTGACCCTGGCCATCCCTGCCTTCTTCGTGACGACGATCCTGGCGGTGGTGATCGCGCTCGTGGTGTCCTACTTCCGGGGCCGCTGGGTCGACAAGCTCGGGGTGGTGGTCTGCGTGGTGGGCATGAGCCTTCCCAGCCTGGCGTTCATCCTGTTCGGCCAATACATCCTGGCCTATCAGCTGGGGTGGTTTCCGATTTCGGGCTGGGACAACGATTTTTCGGATCGTTGGCAGTACATCGCCATGCCGATGCTGATCTGGGTGCTGGTGAGCCTGGGGTACGACGTGCGGTTCTTCCGCACGGCGATCCTCGAGGAGACCGGCCAGGATTACGTGCGGACGGCCCGGGCCAAGGGCCTGGCCGAGAAGGTGGTGTTCTTCAAGCACGTGCTCAAGAACAGCATGGTGCCGATCGTGACCAACGTGGTGCTCGAAATCCCGCTGCTCGTGCTGGGGGCCTTCCTGCTGGAAGGGTTCTTCGGAATCCCGGGCCTGGGTTCGATCACCATTGATGCGGTCCATAACAGCGACCTTCCCGTGCTGAAGGCGATGACGACGCTGACCTCGCTCCTGATGATCTTCGGGAACCTGGCGACGGACGTGGTCTACACGCTGGTGGATCCGAGGGTGAGCTTGAAATGACGAGCGGCGAGGCGGGCGGTGGCATGGCAGTCCTGGCAACAAGTCCGGTGGAGTCGGGAGTCGCGAAGAACGAGCCCAAGGGGCGGAGCCTCTGGGCCGACGCCGTCCGGCGGTTCCGCAAGGACCGCATGGCGGTGGCCTGCCTGGCCGTGATCGCGTTTTACGCGGTCATCGCCATCCTGGCGCGTTTCGAGCTGATCGCGTCGCCCTGGGACACGGTGATCGGCGGGGCCTATGACCCGCCTTCGCTGCAGAGCCTGGCGCACAGCTTCGGTACCGACATCTTCGGCCGGAGCGTGTTCTACAAGGTCATCCACGGCACCCGCATCGCCATGAGCGTGGGGCTTGTGGCTTCGCTGATCGCGATCCCGATCGGGGTCACGCTGGGTGCGCTGGCCGGCTATTTCGGCGGCTGGATCGACGAGGCGATCGTCTGGTTCTACACGACGCTTTCGTCCATCCCGAACATCATGCTCCTGATCGCCATCACCTTCGTGATGGGCAAGGGCATGGGCGCCATCTACGTGGCGCTGGGTGTGACCTCCTGGATCGGCCTTTGCCGCGTGATCCGGGGCGAGTTCATCAAGCACAAGAGCCGCGATTACGTGGTCGCCGCCAGCTCGCTGGGCGCAAGCCACGGGTCGCGGATCTTCAAGCACATCCTGCCGAACGTTTCGCACTTCGTGATCATCAACCTGTCGATGCAGTTCATGGGGGCCATCAAGGCCGAGGTGATCCTGTCGTTCCTGGGCCTGGGCGTGCAGGGGCAGCCTTCCTGGGGCGTGATGATCGACGACGCCAAGCTGGAGCTGGCCCGCGGGGTATGGTGGCAGCTGGCCGGTGCGACCGTGGCCATGTTCTTCGTGGTGCTGGCCTTCAATATCGTGGGCGACGCGTTGCGGGACGCGCTGGATCCCAAAATCAAATAAGGTGGATCGAATGACTGGAAACGGTTCGAAAAAGATCCTCGAGGTCAAGAACCTGCAGACGACCTTCTCGACGGAAGAGGGTCTGGTCCGCGCGGTCGATGACGTGAGCTTCAACGTCTACCAGGGCAAGACGCTGGGGATCGTGGGCGAGTCGGGCTGCGGCAAGTCGGTGACCAGCCTCTCCATCATGCGGCTCATCCCGAACCCGCCCGGCCGCATCACCGGCGGCCAGATCCTGTACCAGGGTCGCGATCTGCTGACCTTGGGCGCCGAGGAAATGCGGAAGATCCGGGGCAACGAGATCTCGATGATCTTCCAGGAGCCGATGACCTCGCTGAACCCCGTGTTCACGATCGGCAACCAGATCATCGAGGCCATCACGCTCCACCAGGACCTGTCCCGCAAGGCGGCCCGGGACAAGGCCATCGAGATGCTGAAGCTGGTGGGCATCCCTTCGCCCGAGAAGCGGGTGGACGATTACCCGCACCAGCTGTCGGGCGGCATGCGCCAGCGCGTGATGATCGCCATGGCGCTTTCCTGCAACCCGAACATCCTGATTGCCGACGAGCCCACCACGGCGCTCGACGTGACCATCCAGGCGCAGATCCTCGACCTGCTGCGGGACCTGCAGCAGAAGGTGGGCATGGGCCTGATCCTCATCACGCACGACCTGGGTGTTGTCGCCGAGGTGGCGGATGAGGTCTGCGTGATGTACGCCGGCCGCGTGGCCGAGCAGGGCAGTGTGCGGGAGATCTTCAAGAATCCCAGGCATCCCTACACGCGCGGGCTGCTCAACAGCATCCCGACCTTGTCCAAGGACCCCACGGGCAAGATCAAGAAGAACCGGCTGGAGACCATCCCGGGCATCGTGCCCAACCTGCTGCATCTGCCCCAGGGCTGCCGTTTCCAGGAACGGTGCTCCTACGCCATCGACTCGTGCCGGGGGATGGAGCCCGACCTCCGGACGGTGGCTCCGGACCTGGTGGCGCCCCACGCGATCCGGTGCATCCGGGACATCTGAGGTGATTCATGGCTGAAGCGAATCGGAACGACGAAGTCCTGCTCTCCGTCCGGAACCTGGTGAAGACCTTCCCCATCAAAGGGGGCCTGCTTTCGCGGGAAGTGGCGAGCGTGAAGGCCGTTTCGGACGTGTCCTTCGACATCCGCCGTGGCGAGACCCTGGGCCTGGTGGGTGAGTCGGGTTGCGGCAAATCGACCCTGGGTCGTTGCATCCTGCGCCTGATCGAGCCCACTTCGGGCCAGGTTTTCTTCAAGGGCCAGGACATCACGAAGCTGCCGGTGGGCGAGATGCGCAAGCTCCGGCGCAACATGCAGATCATCTTCCAGGATCCTTACGCCTCCTTGAACCCGCGCATGACCGTGGAGGACATCCTGGCCGAACCGCTCGAGATCCACGGGATCGGCAGCTCCCGCCAGGAGCGTCGCAAGCGGATCTTCGAGCTGCTGGACCTGTGCGGCCTGCGCCGTGAGGCCATCCAGCGCTACCCGCACGAATTTTCGGGCGGCCAGCGCCAGAGGATCTGCATCGCCCGCGCCCTGGCGGTGAATCCCGAGTTCATCGTCTGCGACGAGCCGGTTTCGGCTCTCGACGTGTCCATCCAGGCGCAGATCGTGAACCTGATGCAGGACCTGCAGAAGGAGCTCGGGCTGACCTACCTGTTCATCGCCCACGACCTGAAGGTGGTGGAGCATATTTCGAGCCGGGTGGCGGTCATGTACCTGGGCAAGGTGGCCGAGATGGCCGATGCCGAGGAGCTTTACCAGGACCCCAAGCACCCCTACACGCGGGCGCTGCTTTCGGCGATTCCGCTGCCGGATCCGGACTACAAGAAGGAGCGCGTGGTGCTGCGTGGGGACGTGCCTTCGCCCATCCATCCGCCCACGGGCTGCTATTTCCATCCCCGCTGCCCGGTGGCGCAGGACAACTGCAAGACGGAGCGGCCAGAGCTGCGGGGTCTGGGGCAGCACAAGCCGCACGACGCGGCCTGTCATTACGCCCGCTGAGGTCATTTCGTCGGGAGCTTGACGGTTCCTGCGAAGAAGCGTCCTGGAATTAATATTTGCCTGGAATTTCGCCGATCAGACGGTGAGGGGAAATGACCCCCGTGTGAATCGACCATGGAATTCAAGACCAGGAAATGGCCGGTGACCTCGGCCTCCGAACTGCGCGTTTGTCCCATCGAGGACATGAAGCCCCATGTCCTGATGTGGGCGCCCGTGTACGTTCATCTTCCCCGGAACGAGAAATTCCTGGCCGTTAAAGCGCCGATGGATTTCTTTTCGCCCGAGGAGCTCTCCCGCCTGGCGCCTTACCAGAGCCTGTTCACTGGCCCTTCGGTCGACCTTTCCCTGCGTTTCCGCGAGGTGGGCCGCCGGGTGCTGGGCCTGATGATGTGGGACTCGCTGGGTGAGCCGCCCGGCATCGCCATCCTGCCGCCCGCGCCCTACGAGTATTCGGATGCCGTGCTGCGCATGGTGGGTCCGCTCTGGAGCGGTACCGGAATTGTCGAATCGTTCTTCGTGGTGGCGCTGGTCGAAGGCCTGTTCGGTTCGCTGCCGGCTGAGCTTCTTGCGGAGGCCCGCGAACAGGGTCCCGCCGTTTTCGAACGCGCCCTGTGCCGTTCCAGCTGGGTGGTCTTCCTGGCCATGATCCTGGGGCAGATCGACCTGGATCATCTGCTCCGGGCCTGGATCGGAGCCTTCAACCTGAGCCTGAGCGCCGGACGCAGGTCGCCCCTGCCGGGCGATACGCGCGATCTCTATTACCTGGTGGCCGAGCTGGGAGTGGAGGACGGATTTTCGCCGGTGGCCGGCAAGACCTTCGGAAAGCGCGAGGACGCCCTGTCGCGGAAGATCGCCTCGCGACTGATCCGGATCCGGTGGTGGCTGACGGACCCGAACTTCACCCAGCCCAGCGTGCGGGGACCAGGAGGCTTTGCGGATGCCGCATGAGTCTCGCCTGAAGCAGCCGATTCCGCCGAAGTTCGGCGTGGCAGGCCTCCTGAAGGAGGGCAGCCCGGTGCTTTTCGAGAACCTGTTCTCCGCGCGTCACCTGGGTCACGTGAACGACCTGGTTGTGGCCCGCCTGCGCCCGGACGCGTCCCAGGAACGGGGAATCCGGGCGCT
Source organism: Bacteriovoracaceae bacterium (assembly GCA_947446835.1). Taxonomy (GTDB): domain Bacteria; phylum Bdellovibrionota; class UBA1018; order UBA1018; family UBA1018; genus CANFHS01. The sequence continues at coordinate 6,466 of CANFHS010000006.1, read as the reverse complement.
GCTGATGCTGGGCATCCTGGAAGCCACCCAGCGCCAGATCCCGGGGCGGCCCGCCCTGCTGGAGTGCGGCGCGGACGCCGAGTGCTTTGCCGTCACCGTGTGTTTCGAGGCAAGCGAGACCGAAGTGGCCAATCCCGAGGCCGTGCTGACGGAGGGTTCCACGGAGCAGGCCGCCAGTTTCCTGGACGGCGTTCACGTGGCCATGCGGTCGCACGCGCACCGGCTGTTCATCCGAGTGCAGCCCGAGACCCGGCGCTTCGAGATCGGTGCCGTGATCCTGCTGGGCGGGGCCCCGGTTTTCGAGGTGGCGCCGGGTGAATTCAAGACCCTGGAAGAGGGGCCCGAGCTGGAACGGGTGCGGGTGCCGATGAGTGCCGCGCAGGCGGTTCCGCCCATGGGTTACACCGCGCTGGGAGACCTGGATTACGCCAAATTCCTGGTGGCGGATGATCCCTCCACCCAGGTCCAGCCCAAGCTCGTGGACGGCAAGGACCCGTCCTTCGGAAGCCGCGCGGGTGAGACGACCGGAAATCCCGAGGGTCCCGAAGACGGCGAGGAGGCCTGGAAGGATCCCAAGGCCGGCGCGGATCTGGATGCCGAGAAGCGCTCCTGGATGGCGTCGATGAAGGGCAAACTCTTCAAGGAGCAGAACCGCCTGGAAGCCGACCTCAAGGCGGCCATGTTGCAGATCCGGAAGCTGGAAGCCGAATCCAAGCGCAAGGACCTGGATACCCAGAAGGTCGAGGACCGGTTCCGGAACAACATGACCAACCTCGAGCGGCAGCTCCGGAACAAGGAAGCCGTCATGGCGCGCATGTCGCTGGCCATGGATCAGCGCGAAAAACAGTTCGAGAAGATGAGGCGCCAGCCCGCGGTTCCGGCGGCGACGGCTGCCGAGCTGGCCGCGCTGAAGGCCGTGACCGCCGAGGCCCAGGACCTGAGGGCCAAGCTCCAGTTCACCCAGTCCAAGCTCGAGGAGCTGAAGTGGAGCGGCCAGCTGCTGGCCAAACGGCTGGCCGATGCCCAGAAGGCCCAGGAAGAGGCAGGCCCGGGTTCGGCCGAGCTCAAGAAGCGCCTGGACAGCTTGACCAAGATTGCCAACCTGTCCAAGCAGCAGGGCGAACTCCTGAACAGCCAAGTGTCGGGCCTCCAGAAGGAAGTGGCCACGTTGAAGGCCGAGAACCTGCGGCTGCAGTCCGAAAACACGGGCCTCAAGAAGGGTCCCAAAGGCGGCAAAGGCAAGGCGGCCTGAGGCGGCTTTGTTTTACAAGCGTCGGGGCTTCAGCTATTCCTGGAATCACGCTCGCGTGGTGGAATGGTAGACACGCTGGTCTTAGGAACCAGTGCCGCAAGGCGTGGGGGTTCAAGTCCCTCCGCGAGCACCAAGCTGGACGCGCACATAGCCGCGGTTTTTTGCGGAATCCGGGTCCTTGGTGGCCATTCCCTTCAGGAAGGTCTGGTCGGAAACCCAGTAGGGCTCGTACCACTGGCGATCCGGGTCCAGGACGAGAACCTTCCGGGTCTTGGGGTCATAAGCGGCGATCGGGGCGATGTGCCCGCCCCCGGTGTCGCCCGTGTAGGTGCCCTGGCTGAAATTGGCCACCAGGAAGTCGTCCGGGTTCTTTTCGTTGGCTTCCAGGGCCTTCCGGAGGTCCTGGAGGGCGGCCGGGTCTGTGGAGTCGGTGTGCACGACCTGGATCTGGGCTTTCTGGAGTCCGTAGGCCTTGAGCGTGGCCTCGATCAGGGTGCCCAGCTGATCCAGGGTGACCCCCCGGCCGAGCGGGCCCAGGGCCTTGTTCCAGACCGGGTGGTTGACCTTGGCCAGGAGGGTAGGCTGGGTGGCCAGCTCATCGTCCGAGGTCAGGTCCTGGCGCGAACGGACTGCGTTCAGGAGCATGGTCACGCTGGCCAGGGAACAGGAGCGACCGTCCTGCTGGGGCAGGTAGTAGGGGATGAGCGCCCAGAAGTCGGGCGCTTTGGCCGAGCGGAAATACCCCGGGGCACGACTGAGCGGGGTGGCCTCGGGCCCATACTTGGGCTGCAGGGCCCAGGCGGTCGAGGCCTGTGCCGCGGTCACGGCCAGCAGGATGAAGGAGAAGAGCCTGCGGTTCATGACGAACCTCCCGATCTGGAGCCATGGTGATGCCCGGAATGGCAGCCATGGCAACCGTGCAGGGTGGATTCCCGCTGGTCGCCCTGGCCCGCCACTGCGAAGCAGGAAAGCAGTTTTTTTTCGCTCATTTCGCCGCATTCCGGGCATTCGGCCCGGGAGGACTCGGAGAACGGACGGATGGCTTCGAACCGTTTTTGACAGGACCCGCAGAAATACTCGTAAAGAGCCATGTTTCCATTGTATCAGATCCGGGCAGCTGGGATGATTTCAAGGGAGTTCCGGCTGTTTTTTCGTGCGACCCCGTAGCTCAGCTGGATAGAGCAGATGCCTTCTAAGCATCAGGCCGGGGGTTCGAATCCCTCCGGGGTCGCCATCGAGCCCTAGGCGCTTTCCTTGAATTCGCGCGTCAGCTGGTCGATCGCCGCCGAGAGCGCGGGCCCGTCCAGGCCGTGCTCGAAGTTCATGTTGCTGATGCTCCCGGTCCAGACAGGCTTCTGGGTCCTGGCGTCGTAGATGGTCAGGTAGACCACGCCTTCGCGGTGGGTCCGGGTGCTCTCGCGCGAATAATACGGGAAAATGATGACCGGCACGTTGTCGACGGCCGGTGTCGAACCTGCCCAGGTGCTGACCCAGTCATCGTTCTTGGCCTTGCCGTAATAGGTCACGTAGAAATCGGGTCGCGCTTCCTGGCTCAGGACGTAGCCCTGTTTTTTCAGGGCGGCTTCGATCAGGGGCTTGACCCTCTGCTCCTGCGCCGGGCGCTCCACGATCCGCGCCTGGTCGGTGATGTAGTCGATCCTGGGATCAACCAGCTTGAGCTCCTGGATCTGGTTCTGAGTCACCCACTGGAAGCTCCGGTAGCTGGAAAACGCGGTGCTCGTGTCCTCGCGGACGATCGGGCCGGAGGAGGAGCAGCCTGGAAACAAGGCCAGTCCCAGCGAAATGCCAAGAGCCGCCCGACTTCGGATCGTGAAAATGCGCGCCATGGGCTTCCCCCTTCCCTCAGCCAAGCAAGATCCATGCGGCAAGCGGCTGGTCAAAAAGCCTGGTCCTTGCAGTTTGTGGAGCGCAATGAGGCGACCATGAAACCGCACCAGCTCGTCGAGGAGATCCAGAAACGCGTGCAACCGCTCCTGGGGGGCGAAGCCGTACCCGCAATCGAGCAGCTTCAGCAGGAGCTGCAGCGTTTCGAGGGCCGGCTGAGTTTCCGCGTCAGGGAAGCGTGCACGGTGCTGCTGGAGGGTGCGGATGCGGCGCTTCGACCCAGGATCCTGATGCGACAGCTGGTGTACGAATCGGCGGCCCTGGACATCATCCTGGGAAAGAACCCGTTCGTGAGCCTCCTGGACATGCTCGCCTATGTCGAGACCTGCGGCGAGGTCATCCAGCGGCACTGGTTGCCTCGCGTCTTCGGCGAAAAGGCCCAGCAGCTCCGGGTCGCTTTCGAGGACTCGTCCAGGGACATCTGGAGCGTGGCCGAGCGCTACCTGAGTGCGGACGAGCGCCAGTCGGTGGCGTGGTTCATCCGGGCCTGGACTTCCAGGCACCCCGACGCGGTGGTGGTGGAGTCCGTGCGATTCGGGGAATTCGCCCAGGCGCAGCAGGACCCTGAGAAAACGAAATTCCTGGATCTCCTGGTGCATCGTTTCGACTCGGCGCTGAAATCGGCCAACGAAGCGGTGCTCCTGGGCGAAAGGGCCTTCTATTACGGACAAAGATTGCCCTTCCTGATGAGGCTGCATGCGCTGGTCGGCGTCCACGACCTGACCCATGAGGCGGGTCTCGCCTTGCGCAACCAGACAGCGGATCTGGCCTCTGACCTCTTGAAGCGCTTTTCCCGGGCCGCAGCGGGCTTGATGGTGGCGGGTCTCACGGTGTTCGTGGCAGCCCGGCTGGCCAGAGGGCCAAAGCACCCGCCCACCCTCCGGCACGTGGCTTGAAACGCGGTTCCGGGTCGGGATGGGGGTAGGGATGAGGCCCGGTGTCGCGCTTTTCATTTTCACGACAGTTCTGGTGTCCTGCGCCTCCCCCGATCTGCGCGGTACCAAGGAAGTGCGCTTCGGCGAGGTTCACGGCGATGAGAGCGCCCAGCCGGGCAAGGTGTCGCAGGCGGAGCTTCAGGAAGACCTTCAGCGCTTTTCCTCGCAGTTCACCGATCGGATAACCCAGGCGGCGGAGACCTGGAAAACCTCCTCCGACCCGTTGCTCCAGCGGACGGTGATGAAGCACCTGCTTCGGTGCGTCTCCTCGGCGCTTGAGATTGCGACAGGTCCCTATCCGGAAGTGAACCTGCTGGACATGGCGGTCTTTGTCCGCCTGAATCGGGAAGTCCTGGAGGAGTACTGGGTCCCGAAAGTCTATGGAGCGCGCGGGGAGCCACTCCTGGAGGCCTTCAGGAAATCCGAGAGGGACCTTTCCCGGGTCGCGGACAAGGTTTCGACACCGGCCCAGCAGGAAAGGCTGCAGGCGCTGATCCGTGCCTGGCGGAGGGAGAATCCGGACCAGGTCTACGTGGAGTGGGTCAGGCTCTCGGATTTCTCGAAGAAGGCAGGCCGGGTCGAGGCCGAGAGGAGCGAGAGCACCTCTGGGATGCTTTCCAGCGTGAAAGCGGCGGTGTCGAGTGCCGATCAGGGGCTGCTGCTGGCGAACCGGGCCCTGTTCCTCGGCCAGAGGCTGCCCTTCCTGCTCAGGCTCCAGGCCAGGCTGGGCAGCCAGGAAATCCTGGCGGACTCGCTCAGGCAGCTGGGGCAGGCAGGAGGGCTGATCGAAGGCGCAGGCCCGCTCGTGCAGGACCTGTCGCTGCTCACGGCCCGACTGGAATCCTTGATGGTCCAGACCGGACCTTTCCTGGCGGACTTCCGGAAGTATTTTCCGCTCGATACCAGCACCACCCTTTCCTGGAGGTTAGGCTCAGTCGAGCACACCACCGCAAACCTGGCCGCCTTCCTGACCAGCGCGGAGCGCCTGACGGCAGCCGCGACACCGCAGGGAATGCAGGCAGCGCGTGCCCAGGTGGATGGCCTCATCTGGACGGTCACGAAGGCCCTGCTTGGGGTGGGGTTTTTCTGGGGGCTCGTGGGCTGGGGTGGGTATTACCTGGTGAAGCGCCCTGACCGACGGGCAAGGGCACTGCTGGAGGAGGAGCGCAGGGCAGGCGCCAGGCCGCCCTCCTCGGGTGCGGCGGCCTAGGGGTCAGGCCAGAGCCTTGGCCAGCCACTTCAGCACCTCGAGCAAGGGGATCTTGCTCAGGGCCAGCGGCACGAGCGGCAGCACCAGGAAGAGGGCCAGCCCCATGAGGAAGGGACGACTCACCAGGAAGATCCTCATCCCCGCCAGATGCTCGTAGCTCAGGTCCAGGTCGGTCACGCCGGTGATGTCCCGATGGCCGAGCGGGCTGGCACCGCGGATGGCCGAAGTGCCGTCCCAGCGCTTGTCGAAATCGATGACATGCCGGGAGGCAAAGCTGCCGTACTTCAGCAGCCCCTCCCGACGGGCCAGGAAGAGGGAAGGTGTGAAAGCCAGCAGGGGCACGCTGAAGAACGCGATCGCGAAGCCCAGGTAGATGATCACCATGGATCGGAACTCCCAAAGCTTGCTGCCTCCATGGGCCACCATTCCGCCGATGTTGGCCGACAGCACCGTGGAGGTCACGAACCCGAGCGCGCAAAGCCCAAGATGCCGCAGCAGCAGGAAGTTCAGGCCGCCCCTTTGGTCCGGGTGGTGGGCCTGGATGGACAGGCGTACCCGGGTCAGGAGGAGCAGGAACGTGGACCAGAGCGCGTATTTCCAGAGCCAGCGCAGCAGGAGGAACTGGTAGATCACGAGCGAGATCCAGTGGTGCCAGAAATACGCCGCAGCGGCCGTTGAACCCGTGCTCTTCCAGGATGAGATCTGGTGCGGAAGCTCGATGAAGGAATTGGTCCGGGCGAACACCCAGGCCGAGACGAGGAGGAGGCACTCCGGGGCAAGGGCGCCTGCCCAGCCGCGGACCCTGGAAGCCGCGCGGGAGACGAGTTCTGCGTTTCCTTCGTGGATCATGCCGCGGTCGACGAACTCCGGGATCACGCCCTTCAGCAGTTCCGCTGCGGGCTGTTCGAGGACGACGAGGAGCGGGAGGGCAACGAGGAAACGGATGTGGGTCGGGAAGTCCTCCAGGAACGCGATCTGCGCCGAGCTTTGGTCGCCCATCAGCGACAGGAAAAGGAGCGGAACCCACGTGATGCAGACCCAGAACAGCACCAGTCGACGGCGGCTGCGCAGCATCCCCAGCCGTCCGAGAAGCCGGTCCAACGGCGTCTGACCGAACAAGGAGAGGGCGTCGGACTGGACCGGCAGGGGCTCTTGCTGTTCCTT
>CANFHS010000005.1 GCA_947446835.1 Bacteriovoracaceae bacterium | reverse complement strand
TCCGGGTGCCCGAGGGCGAAGGCTACTCCCGTATCGAAGGGTCGCGCGGACTGCTGGGTTGCCACGTGGTTTCCAAGGGCACGGAGCGTCCGGACCGGGTGTCCTTCCGTTCGCCTTCGGCGGTCCACATGCAGCTGATCCCGATGGCCCTGCGGGGGCATCGGCTGGAGGATGTGCCGGTGATCCTGGCCAGCCTGGATCTTTCGATCGCGGAGGTGGACCGGTGAACTCCTGGGATTCGGCCTGGAAGCATCTGATGAACCTGCCGGGCGGCACGCCGGCCTGGCTCGTGGCCAGCGTCGCCCTGCTGAGCGTCTTCCTGGTCGTGGTGCTGCCGGGCGCGGGCCTGGTCAGCTACTTCGAGCGGAAGCTCGGAGCCGACCTGCAGGCACGCGTGGGGCCGAACCGGGCCGGACCCTTCGGGGTCCTGCAGCCGGTGGCCGATTTCCTGAAGCTTCTCCAGAAGGAGCCCTCCTCGCGTGAGCAGGGCTTCTCGCTCAGGAACCTTTCGTTCATCCACACGATGGGGCTTTTTTCGACCCTGGCGGTGCTGCCGCTGGGCTCCACGCTCCTGATGGTCGATACCGACATGAGTGTGTTTCTTCCGTTCTGGGCCGCGGTCGTGGTGGCGCTGGGAATGTTGCTCATGGGCCTTTCGAGCCGTTCGGTACCCGGATGGTTCGGCGGCCTCCGGGTGGCCGCGCAGACGCTCACCGGCGCGTTTCCCGCGCTCATCACCCTGTGCTGCGCGGGCCTTCGGGCGGGAAGCTTCCGCTGGAGCCGCATCGTGGAAGCCCAGGGCTCGGGCCCCTTCCATTGGACGGCCTTCTGCAGCCCGTTTGAGCTGCTGGCCTTCATCGTCTATCTCATCAGCGGCCTGGTGCTTCTCAGCGTTCCTCCGCTCGACGGCGGGCATTCGGTGTCGGACATCCACGGCGGCGTCGGATCGCTGGTCGATGGCCGCAAGCTCAGCCTGTTCCGGTTGGGCCGTTTTTACGGCCATTTCCTGTGGTCGTTGGTGGGGGTCGCCCTTTTCCTGGGCGGCTGGAAGCTGCCGCCCGCGCTCGTGTCCACGCTCGATGAGGCGGGCGCCCTGAGGACCTTGGCCGGGGTGGAGATGCTGGTCATCCTGGGCAAGACGTTCCTGCTGATGATCGCCATCTCGCTGGTCAGCGCCGTGACCCCGCGGCTGCGCGCCGACCAGGTCACCGACCTTTCGTGGAAAATGCTCGGCCCCCTGTCGCTCCTGGCGCTGGCCGGATCGGCCCTTTGGCTGGAGGTCTTCAGAACCCTATGAGCGGCACCGTTTCGGCATCGATTGCGGCCTATTTCAAGAACGTGTGGCGGGGCATCCGCTCGCTCGGGGGGTCCTTTGTCACGGCCCTGCCCTACCTCCTGAACGTCAAGTCGGGTGACCTGAAGAAGGAAGTCACCGAGCAGTATCCGGATCCGGTTTCCTCGCGCATCGCCGACGAGCTGCCGCCCCGGACCCGGGGCTTTCTGGTCAACGACATCGATCGTTGCACGGGGTGTCGGGAATGCGAGGAAGTCTGTCCGGTGCGCTGCATTTCGGTCGAAACCGAGGTGGGCCTGAACCCCTCGAAGGTCTGGGTGTCGGTCTGGGACATCGACCACTCCCGCTGCGTTTTCTGCGGGCTATGTGTCGAGGCCTGCCAGCCGGGCTCGCTTTCGCACACCAAGGAATATGAGAAATCGGTCAATACTCCGGGCGAGCTGGTGGCCAGCTTCGGTCGTGGCCGGGTGACTCCCGAGCAGCGCGCCAAGTGGGCCAAGATCCGCGAAGCCAAGGAAAGCGAGGAGGCGCGTCCATGATCGTTTTCTGGATCTGCAGTGTGATCACCTTGAGTGGCGCCCTCCTGGCGACTTTTGCGGGAGACCTGCGCGTGGCCGCGCTGGCGCTCTGGCTCACCGGCCTCGGTGCGGGGGGGATCGATCTTTCGATGGGGGCCGAGTTCCTGGCCGTGGTGCAGTGGGTGGTTTCGACCCTGATCACCCTGGTGCTCCTCACCTACTCGCTGGCCTATGGCGAGTATGGACTGAAGGACGAGCGTCCCGGCGCCAAGCGGGGCATCAGCGCCATCCTCCCCGTGATCCTGGGGATGTCCTTCACTTCGATCGTCTGGGTCGGTACCCGGCATCTGCCTTCGGCCGGCTATTTCGAGCCGGCTCCCGGGCCGGACCTGGCGGTGCTGGGGCGTGTCCTGATGGAGCGCCATCTGCTGTCGCTGGAGATTCTCGCCGTGCTCCTGTTCCTGGCCCTGGTGGGCGCGGGCGTGCTGGCGCGCTCCGAAGGAGACCCCTCATGATCCTGGTTCCGGCGATCCTGGCGGGCATCGGCCTGGTGTGCAGCCTCTACCGCAGGACCTTGATCGGGCTGCTGATCGGGCTCCAGCTGCTGGTGCTGTCCGCAACCCTGATGTTCGTGATGTCCGGCGCCCAGGACCGCGCCACTTCGGCCAATGGCCAGGTGGCCGGCCTGTGGGTGGTGCTTTTTGGTCTGGTCCTGACCGTGGCAGGCTGCGCGGTTTCGGTCCGCCTGTTCTTTTTGAAACGTCGTGCGAGCCTGGATGATGTGCGCTCGCTCAGGCACTGAGGAGCTGCGATGAATGAACCCTGGCTGGATTCCTCGGCTTCAGTCCTGGTCATCGGGACGCTTTCTCTGGCGCTGATCGCGGCCGTGGTCACGGTGCGCTGGGGCCGCAGGCTGCCCCGCCGCGGGGACTGGCTTGCGGGGCTGGGCATCCTTTCGGTCATCATCGTCCTTCTTGTGACCCGTCGGCACGAGATGAGCATGCCGGTGGAAGAGGTTCCGGCGGCGGTGCACGGCTGGGTCTGGCCCCGGATCGAAAGCGACGCCTTGCGCGTGGGCATTCTCCGCGATGGTCCGGGCTTTGCCGTCTCGATGATTGCAGCCGCCCTTTCGGCGCTGTTCGTGCTGAACCGGAGCGTAACCGAGCGCGAGCCCCGCCAGGAGCGCTTGTTTGCGGCGGCGTTGACGGGTTCCATCGGCATGACCCTGGCCTGGCTCTCGCTGACGGCCTGGCTGGCTTTCGGGGGCATCCTCCTCACCATCTTCTCGGGCTTCCTGGCTCTGGGCACCCACTGGGATGATTCGACAGGCGCCGGAGTCGCCGCCCGGTATGCGCGCGAACGGTCCGCGGCCCTCCTGCTTTCCATCTTCGGTGCCTTCGCCCTGGCCAGTTCGGGCGTGGATCTGGTGCTCGTGGCCAAGGCCTCGGCTCCGCTGCCGGTCGGCGCCTCGCTGGGCGGCCTACTGCTCGTGCTGGGCCTTTTTGCCCAGACCCAGCCCTTCCCGATGTCGGGCTGGCTCACGCTTCCGTCGCGGGCTTCGGCCTCGGGGCGAATCATCTTTGCCCAGGCGTTTTCCGCAGTTGCGGCCCTGGCGCCGCTGATCCGCCTGGAGCCTCTGCTCAGGGCCTCGGGCATCCTGCAGACGCTGGGTTGGGTTTCGCTCGTCAGCACCGTGCTGATCTCGTTCCAGGGACTCTTCCAGGCCGATTGGCGTCCGGCCATGTCGGCCTGGATCTCGGCTTCCTTCGGGCTCACCACCTGCGTGCTGGCATTCTCGGGACCCTGGGCCGCGTTCTCGCTGCTGCTGGCAGCCCTGTTCGCGGCGTTTGTCTTCACGCTCCTGGCCTCGATCGGCGCCGACGAACGCAACCGGTTTGCGTCGCGCATGTGCCTTTTGATTGCGGCCGCCACCGGAGCCGGGCTTGCGGGCTTTGTCGGATTTTCAGGAAGCCTGAAAAGCCTGGTCGATGTCGCCGACAACGCGACCTTGGCCACGGCCCTGGGTCTTGCCCGCTTCGCTGTGGCGCTTCTGGCCTGGAAGCTCGTTTGGCTCGTGCCCGAGCAGCGCAAGCCGGGGGCAGGCCACTGGTCGGGCCTGGCTATTCCGGTGATCGTGATCCTGGCGTCGCTCGGGGTTTTCTGGACGGGCAGCCTCACGGGCGGAGCCATTCCCGGAAATCCCGACCAGGTCATGAATTCGGCCCTGAACTTCTTTTTCGGTTCCCCCGAATCCGGAGATGCGGCCCGCGTGCTGACGGCAAGCTCCCTGCTCTGGGGCGGGGTGCTCGGTGCGCTGGCCATCGCTTTCTGGAGCTCGGGCCGGGGTGAGGACCGCTGGCTTCGGATCCGCGGCACACTTCCGCGTTTTGCCTCGTTCATCGAGGAGGGCTATGGAGCAGACCGCTTCTTTGGCCAGCTTCTGCGCGGAGCCACCTGGCTGGCCAATCAGCTCGGAACGTGGCTGGATCACGCGCTCTGGGGACGCTGGGTCCCGGGAGCAGCCGACTGGGTCCTGACCCGGACCTCAGGCCTCCTGAACCGCGCCGATGGGGGCCTCATCGTGGCCATCCACCGCGGGGTCCACCGGGGCGTCCATGTTCCGGCAAAATTGCTGCAACTCGTTCAGAATGGCGACCTGCAGTGGTACCTTTTCTTTGCCATTGGGTCTGGCATTGCGATCATTCTCCACTTCCTGAGGTTCTAGCCGACTATGAGTCATCATCTCATCACCTTGATGGTGTTCCTGCCCTTCCTGGGCGTTGTGGTTCAGGCATTCCTTCCGCGGGGCGAAGAGCAGACCTCGGCCACCATGAGCGCAGGCGTGAGCCTGGCTGCAAGCCTGGGCGGTTCGATCTGCGGCCTTCTCCTGGTGATGGGCATGCAGACCCAGATGGCTGATCTCCAGGCCATCGAGACCCTGCCCTGGATTGGCTCTTTTGCGATCAGCTACAGCATGGGCCTGGACGGGCTGAATGCGCTGCTGGTGCTCCTGATCGCGATCCTCTTTCCGGTCCTGATCGCCGCCGAATGGAACCAGAAGGTGGGCCTCCGCGGCATGCACGGGCTTCTCCTGGTGCTGCAGAGCTCGCTTGCGGGCGCGGTGTGCGCGCAGGACCTGTTCCTGCTCTTCTTCTTCTGGGCCATGAGCTCGCTTCCTCTCTACTTCCTGATCGGCATCTGGGGCGGCCCCCGCCGCGAGACGGCCGCTTTCCGCTCGATGGTGGCCGCCGCACTGGGCAATGCGCTGTTCTTCGGCGCGCTGGTCCTGATCTTCTATTCGGTCGAGCCCCACACCTTTTCCATCCACGAGCTGACGGGCGGCAAGCTGGGCAAGGAGGCTTTCAAGCTCCTGGGCGCGGAGCTCCCGGTGGGCGGCGTGGCTTTCGGCCTGATCAGCCTGGGCCTGGCCCTTCGCGCTCCGATCTGGCCGCTGCACGGCTGGTTCATCGAGGTGGCCGAAGAAGCTCCTCCTTCGGTCTTCGTGGCCCTGGCGGCCGTGAGTGTCCCGGTGGCGACCTACATCTTCATCCGCCTGGCGTATTCGCTCTTCCCCGAAACCGTGGCGCAATCCGCCGACGCGATTGTCATCGTGGGTGCCATCAACCTCGTCCTGGGTGGCATCTGCGCCATCTCGCAGCGGGGCCTGAAGCTCCTGCTGGCCTACGTATGCCTGTCGGAAGTGGGCCTGATCCTGATCGGCGTGGGCTCCCTGAGCGCGGCCGGCATGGTGGGCGCGGTCTACCAGCAGCTGGCGCTGGGTCTGGGAATCGCGGGCTTTGGGCTGTTCTCGGGCGTGCTGATGAGCCGCACCGGCGAGTCGCTGTTCCGGGCCGAAGACGGCACGCCCACCCTGGGTGGTGGCGCGGTCCGGGCGCCGATGATGGCGCTGGTGGCAGGCCTCGTCGTGGCCTCGCTGCTGGGCTTCCCGGGTTCGGGCGGCTTTGTCGGGCACTCGCTGCTCATGATCGGCAGCTATTCGCTTCACCCGATGGCGGTGGTCCTGGCCTGTGTGGCGCTCCTGCTGGCGACCTATTACCTGTTCACGATGTACCGGCTCGTCTTCCTGGGGCCTGAGGTCGAGAAGCGGGGTCGGGCTCTTTCGGACCTGACGCTCCGGGAGCAGGCCTACCTGCTTCCCCTGGTGGGTCTCCTGGTCATCTTCGGTCTTTACCCCAAGCCGCTCCTGGAGCTGGTGCGTCCGACGGTGCTGGCGCTGATCGGGATCCCGAAATGAGCGATCTGCTCCTGCTGCTGCCCGAAATCTACCTCGCCCTGACGCTGGTCCTGATCATCGCAAGCGAAGTGGCCTATCATGGCGAGCCGGTGCGCCTGACCGGCGCCATGGCCTTGATGGGTCTTTCGGGCGCGTTCATCCAGACGCTTCTGACGTTCCGGGCCGCCCCGGCGCAGCTGCTCGGGCAGGCGCTTTCAGTCGACGGCCTTTCGCTCTTCTTCAAGCTGTTTGCCACGCTCCTGGGGGCGCTCACCATCATCTCGGCCCGCGACACGCGCGAAATGCCCCGCTCCAGCCGGCCCGAATTCTGCGCCCTCATTGTCGGGGCAAGCCTGGCCATGTGCGTGGCCTCGTCGGCCACCGATGTCCTGCTCGCGTTCCTGTCGCTCCAGTTCCTGAACCTGCTCAGCGTGCTCCTGGCGGGCTTCTCCAAGTCCTCGGTGCGTTCCACCGAAGCCGCGGTCAAGCACCTGGCCTTCAGCGCGGTCTCGGGTTTCCTGTTCCTGTTCGCCGTGGCCATCCTTTTTGCCTCGACCTCCACCGTGAACATCCTGGAAATGCACCGGCTCCTGACGGCCAATCCCCTGCCGCGTGAAGGCGCGCTGGTGGTCTTCATGCTGCTGCTGATGTCGTTGGGCTTCCAGATGTCCGCTTTCCCCATGTCGCTCTCGGCTCCGGACGTGATCGAGGGAGCGCCCACGCCGGTCTCGGGTTTCCTTTCCATTGCTCCGCGCGTGGCGGGATTTGCCGTGGCGATCCGCTTCCTCCTCGTGCTCTTCGCCCAGCCGGCTCTCAGCCCGGGCCAGTGGGAAGTGCTCGGCAACCTGGACTGGCCGCGCATCGCGGGCCTCATGGCCGGCATGACGATGCTGTTCGGATCGCTCCTGGCGCTCCGGCAAACCGGAGCTAAACGCTTGGTTGCTTACCTTGCCGTGGCCGAGAGCGGATTTCTGCTCATGGGGCTTCTGGTGCTGGACCAGGTGGGCGTGGGCGCGCTGCTGTTCAACTGCATGGTCCAGCTGTTTGCCCTGATCGGTGCCTTCACGGTGTTGTCCTATATTCAGGACGAACTGCGATCGGACCGATTGGCGGATCTGAAAGGCCTTCATCACCGGGCGGTGCCCGAGAGCATCGCCCTCATCCTGTTCCTGTCCTGTTTGATCGGACTTCCGCCTTTGCCTGGATTCATCGGCAAATTCGCGCTCGTGGGCGCGGCCATCCGCCATCACTGGTACTTCCTGGCGGGCTTCGCAATCCTCTCCATCGCGTTGGCGACCTTTGGTCTGGCCCGGTTGGCGTACAGCCTCGTGGGCGATCTGAGGGACTTCCGGTTGGCGGGTCCGGTCGCCGCGCTCCAGCCCCGGCGCATCTTTCTGGCGGCGCTTTTCGTGCCCCTGGTCCTGGTGGGAATCTTTGCCGAGCCCCTGCTGGCTTGGGCGGTCCAGTCCCTGCGCTTCATTTTGTGGTAGCAGCGCCGGGTAGGCCTCGCTATATTCGCCGCAACACTTAACTCCAAAACTCTTGGAATCACGGGCGCATGGATTACGTTCCAATTCTCATCCTGATGGCCTTGGGTCTTCTCCTGGGCGGCACGGTCCTCATCGTGTCCACCTTGCTGGGCCCGAAGCTTCCGAACAAGCGCAAGAACCAGCCCTTCGAGTGCGGTGTTCCGCCGGTGGGCGACACGCGCCAGCGTTTCTCGGTGCGTTTCTACCTGGTGGCGATCCTCTTCCTCTTGTTTGACGTCGAAGCCATCTTCTTCTTCCCGTTCGCGGTGACCTTCCGGAAGTTCCTGGAGATCAACTCGTTCATCATCTGGGAAATGGGCTTTTTCGTCGGAATCCTGCTCGTGGGCTACTGGTACGTCCTGAAAAAGGGCGCACTCGAGTGGGAATGATCCTCGTCGGAACTCTCAAAGGAGCAGTATTCAATGGCTAAGGACGGATCTTCCGGCTTCCTCACGACGCGGCTGGATGCTTTCATCAACTGGGGCCGCAAGAACGCGATGTGGCCGCTTCCCTTCGGCACCAGCTGTTGCGGGATCGAAATGATGGCGACGCTGTGCTCGGACTACGACATGGCCCGCTTCGGCGCCGAGGCGGTCCGCTTCTCGCCCCGCCAGGCCGACCTGCTCATCGTGGCCGGCATCATCAACGCCAAGATGGCCCCGGTCCTGCGCAACGTCTACGACCAGATGTCCGATCCCAAGTGGGTCATGTCGTTCGGAGCTTGCGCCTCTTCGGGCGGCATCTTCAACGTCTACAGCGTGACCCAGGGCATCGACACGGTCATCCCGGTGGACGTCTACGTCCCCGGCTGTCCGCCCGCGCCTGAAGGCGTGCTCCATGCTTTGCTGCGCCTGCAGGATCGCGTGGCCCGTGGCGATACTTTGGCCCAGAAGCGTGAGGCCGCCCTCAAGCGCGCCCACCAGACGATGAGAGGTTGATCGTGAACGGCGGCTGGTTTCTCGAAAAATGGGGTTCGGCCTGGAACGAGCAGGTCGAGAAGTTCAAGGCCCGCTTCGGCGCGGATTGCGAAGAAGTGCGGATGCCGGGTGCCTACCCGACCGACGTGCCCATCCTTTATGTGAAAAAGGCGCGTATCGTCGAGGCGCTGCAGTTCCTCAAGTCCGAGCCGGGCTTCGAGTATGATTTCCTGGCCGACCTGACTGCCACCGACGAGGAAGTCGAGCCGCGCTTCGAGATCGTCTACAACCTGCGCTCCATCACCCGTCACTGGCGCATCCGCGTGAAGTGCCGCTGCGCCGAAAGCGAGAGCGTGCCCACGGCGATTCCCGTCTGGCCTGCCGCCAACTGGGCCGAGCGCGAGGTGTGGGACATGTACGGCGTGAAATTCGAGGGTCATCCCGACCTGCGTCGCATCCTGATGGATGAGCGCTGGGAAGGTCACCCGCTCCGCAAGGATTATCCGCTCAAGGGTTACCAGCTGTTCCCGACTCCGATGTCGGCCCACCCCGAGCTTCTCCAGGATTGAGGTCAAGCGCCATGTCCGAACCCCGTTCCAACCGAGCCGGTCTTTTTGAAGAGGTCGCGGTCATCCAGGGCAAGCCGAGCGATCAGGTGTCGATCCATCGGGATCCGGACGACCTCTGGGATGATGCCCGTGTCATCGTGAACATCGGCCCTACCCATCCGGCCATGCACGGCGCCCTTCGCATGGTGGCCAAGCTCAACGGCGAGACCATCGAGAAGTCCTACTGCGAGTTCGGCTACACCCATCGTGCCAAGGAAAAGCTGGGCGAGAACCGCACGTACCACAACTTCATCGTCTACACCGACCGCCTGAACTACTGCTCGGCGCTGATCAACAACGTGACCTACGCCATGGCGGTCGAGAAGCTCATGGGCATCGAGGTCCCCACCCGCTGCACCTGGATCCGAATGGTGTGCTGCGAGCTGGCCCGGGTCATCGACCACCTGATCTGCGTGGGCATCAACGCGGTGGACCTGGGGGCGTTCTCGTTCTTCCTGTACGGTTTCCACCAGCGCGAGGAGGCCTACACCCTCATCGAGAAGCTCTGTGGAGCGCGCCTCACCACCTCCTACACCCGCATCGGTGGCCTCATGCACGATGCTCCCGAGGGCTGGGAGAAAGAGGTCAAGGACTGGGTCAAGCGCACCCGCAAGGTCATCGACGAGATGGATTCGCTCCTGACCGGCAACCGCATCTGGCACCAGCGCACCAAGGGCGTGGGCGTGTTCAATCGCGAGCAGTGCCTGCAGTACAGCTGGAGCGGCCCGAACGCGCGCGCCGCCGGCATCGACCGTGACCTGCGCCGCGACCAGCCGGTGATGTTCTACAAGGACGTGGAATTCGACGTTCCGGTCGCCCAGAACGGCGACGTGTTTGACCGCTACTCGGTGCGCCTCGAGGAGATCCGCCAGTCGCTGAACATCATTGCCCAGTGCTGCGACAAGGTGAAGCCCGGCCCCGTGTGGGCCGAGGACAAGCGCATCCGCATCCCGGACAAGGAAGTGGTCCACAACACGATGGAAGGCCTGATCCACCACTTCAAGTTCTTCATGACGGGCTTCGACGTGCCGGCCGGCGAGGCCTACACGACCTTCGAAGCCGCCAATGGCGAGCTCGGCTTCTACATCGTGTCCAAGGGCGGACCCCGGGCGCACCGCATGCGCATCCGCGGCCCGTCGGTGTGGCACTTCCAGGGGCTGACGCCCATGTGCCAGGGCTCGAAGGTCGCCGACATGGTGGCGGCCCTGGGTTCGATCAACATCATCGCAGGCGAGCTGGACCGCTGAGGTTTACCGATGGCCAAGATCCTTTCGCAGAAATTCTATGACCAGATGAAGAAGCTGGAGCCCCGCTACCCGAACAAGGTGGCGCTCCTGCTTCCTGCCCTCCACCAGGCGCAGGAAGAGTCCGGCTGGCTGCCTCCCGAAGTGATGGAGGAGATCGGCGAGTACATCGGCATCCACCCGGCGCAGGTGCGCGAAGTGGCGTCCTTTTACACGATGTACAACCTGAAGCCGGTGGGCAAATACCACCTCAAGGTCTGCACCAACGTGGCCTGCTGCCTGCGCGGCGCCGACGAGATCGTGGAGCACCTGGAGAAGAAGTGGAACATCCGGTGCGGCGAAACCACCGCCGACCGCAAGTTCACCCTCATGGAAGAAGAGTGCCTGGGCGCCTGCGGCACCGCTCCTGCCATGATGCTCAACGACGATTACCACGAAAACCTGGACATCCCCGCGATCGAGAAGATCGTGGCGGGTCTGGCCTGAGGGGTCGACCATGCATCCGGCACTTGAAGCTGAAACCCTCTACATCCAGCACTTCCGTCGTCGCGACGAGGCCCGGCCGCTGGATTATTATCTCAAGCAGATGGACGGCTATACGGCGCTCGCCAAGGCGCTCAAGATGGCGCCCGACCAGATCATCGACGAGGTCAAGAAGTCGAATCTTCGCGGCCGCGGGGGCGCAGGCTTCCCGACCGGCATGAAGTGGGGCTTCATTCCCAAGCAGTCCCCGAAGCCCAAGTACGTGGTCTGCAACGCCGACGAGTCCGAGCCGGGCACGTTCAAGGACCGCGACATCATGCGCTACACCCCGCATCTGTTGCTGGAAGGCATGGCCATCGCGGGTCACGCCATCGGTGCCAAGGTGGGTTACATCTACATCCGCGGCGAATACACGCGCGAGGCCAAGCTGCTCGACCAGGCCATCGACGAGGCCTATGCCAAGGGCTACCTGGGCCAGAAGATCCTGGGCACGGATTTCAGCTTCGACATCACCGTGCACCGCGGAGCGGGCGCCTACATCTGCGGCGAGGAAACCGCTCTCCTGAACTCGCTCGAAGGCAAGCGCGGCGAACCCCGGGTGAAACCGCCGTTCCCGGCCCAGGCCGGCGCGTTCGCCGGGCCCACCGTGGTGAACAACGTCGAGACCCTGGCCGACGTGCCCTTCATCATCAACAAGGGCGGCGAATGGTTCTCCAGGCTCGGCAAGGTGGAGCGCTCGGGCGGTACCCGCCTGATCAGCGTCTCGGGCCACGTCAAGAAGCCCGGCGTTTATGAGCTGCCGGCCGGCGCGGTCACCATCCGCGAGCTGGTCTATGACATCTGCGGTGGCATCCTGGGAGACAAGAAGCTCAAGGCCGTGATCCCGGGCGGCTCTTCGGCCCCCGTCCTGACCGCCGACGAGATCGATGTCGTCTATGACATCGAGCCCCTGATGAAGATCGGCACCATGATGGGCTCCGCCGCCCTGATGGTGGTGAGCGAGGACTACTGCATGGTGAAGCTCATCAAGCGCATCACCAAGTTCTACGCCCACGAGTCCTGCGGCCAGTGCACTCCCTGCCGTGAAGGCTGCAAGTGGATGGAAGACGTCCTCCACCGCATCGAGGACGGCCATGGCCGCGAGCAGGACCTGGCCCTGCTGCTGGACATCGCCGACAACATCAACGGCAAGACCCTTTGCGCCCTGGGCGACGCGGCCGCGGGCCCGGTGTCCAGCTTCGTGCGCAAGTTCAAGGCCGATTTCGAAGCCCATATCCGAGGTAAGAAATGCCCCAATGCCTGATTGACGACCGCAAGGTCGAGTTCACCCCGGGAGAAAACCTGATCGAGGTCGCCAAGAAGGTCGGCGTCGAGATCCCGTTCTTCTGCTATCACCCGGCCCTCACCGTGGTGGCCCAGTGCCGCATGTGCGCGGTCGAAGTGGGCATGCCCGGCAAGGATGGAACGGTCCAGATGATGGGCAAGCTCCAGACGGCCTGCTCGACCCCGCCCGCCGAGGGCATGGTGGTCAAGACCAAGACCGAGAAGGTCCTCAAGAACCAGAAGTCGGTGATGGAGTTCCTGCTCATCAATCACCCGCTGGATTGTCCCATCTGCGACAAGTCGGGCGAATGCGACCTGCAGGACAACAGCTTCCGGCACGGTGATTCGTACATGCGCTATACCGAGGAGCGCCGCACTTACCTGGACCTGGACATGGGCCCGGTCATCAAGAAGAACATGAACCGGTGCATCCACTGCACGCGGTGCATCCGCTTCGGCACCGAAGTGGCCGGGATCCGCGAGATGGTGGCCGTCCAGCGCGGCAACAACACCGAGATCACCACGATCGACGGGCGCCCGCTCGAGACCGACTACGCCGGCAACTACGCCGACATCTGCCCCACGGGCTCGCTCACGCTCAAGAATTTCCGCTTCCGCAAGCGCGCCTGGTTCCTCAAGAAGACCCCCTCGGTCTGCGAAGGCTGCTCGCGCGGCTGCAATATCGAGCTCCATCAGGACGGCAATGTGGTCCACCGGACCCTTCCCCGGACCAACATGGAGATCAACAAGTACTGGCTTTGCGACGAAGGCCGCTTCAATTCCGATTACGTCAACGACGCTGACCGCGTGGTGACGCCGAGCCTGCCCGGGGCATCGGGCCTGGCCGCGGTGGGCTGGGAGCAGGCGCTGGGCGCCGCGCGCGCCAGCCTGGAAGGCAAGGCGCTTTCGGTCCTGGTGGGTTCCGACCTGACCCAGGAAGAAGCCTCGAACCTCAAGACCTTCCTGGGCAAGCAGTTCCCCAAGGCCAGCGTGTTCCACTACGGCACAAAGGGGATCAAGACGGCAGCGGATGATGCCGCGGCCGACAAGATCCTGAAGCGCAAGTCCCGGACGAGCAACCTGCACGGGCTGGAAAAGCTCGGTTACCAGGGGTTCACGGGCCTTCCGGCCGGCACCGAGGCGGTGCTGCTGTTCCGGGGCGGGCGCGCCGAGCTTCCCGACCTCTCCCAGGCCCGCCACGTGGTGGGAGTGGGCGTGTTCATGAAGCAGGACGCGGCCGCGTTCCACGCCGTCCTTCCCGGCCCGAGCTGGGCCGAGAAAGACGGCACGATCGTCAACTTCGAAGGCCGTGAGCAGAAGATCCGCCGCTCGATCCTGCCGGTCGGCCAGAGCAAGAATCTCTCCGAGATCCTGATGCTCTGGGCGAACCAGGGCGGCAAGACGGGGGTCGCATGAGCTCGATGACACTTCTGGACTGGGCCATCCTGGTCGGAAAATGCGTGATCACCACGCTGATCATGCTGCAGATCGCGCCGATCATGGCGTGGGTGGAGCGCCGGGGTTCGGCGCTGATGCAGAATCGCCTGGGCCCGAACCGCATCGGACCCTTCGGGCTGCTGCAGTCGCTCTGCGACGGCGTGAAGTTCATCTTCAAGGAAGACCCGGTTCCGGGCCACGTGAACGCCTTCTATTACGTGCTGGCGCCGCTGGTCTCGCTGGTTCCGGCCTTCATGACCTTCGCGGTCATCCCCTGGGCGGCCCCCCTGGAGCTCGGTGACCGGACCATCACCTTCCAGGTGGCCAACCTGAACGTGGGCCTGCTCTACATCTTCGCCATCGCGAGCCTGGGTGTCTACGGCATCATCATGGCGGGCTGGGCGTCCAACAACAAGTACTCGCTGCTGGGCTCGCTCCGCTCGTCCTGCCAGATGATCAGCTACGAGCTGTCCATGGGGCTTTCGGTCGTGGGCATCCTGATGGTGTTCTCGTCGGTGAACCTCACGGACATCGCCCTGGCGCAGGGTCAGACGCTCCTGCAGCTCGGCCCGGTGGCCATCCCGAAGTGGGGCTTCTTCGTGCAGCCGCTGGGCTTCCTCATCTTCTGCACGGCGGCCTTCGCCGAGACCAACCGCCTGCCGTTCGACCTTCCCGAGGGCGAGTCCGAGATCGTGGCGGGCTACCACCTCGAATACGGTTCGATGAAATTTGCCGTGTTCATGATGGCCGAATACGTGAACATGTTCACCGCTTCGGGCCTCATGGCCACCCTCTACTTCGGCGGGTTCCAGCTCCTTCCGGGCATGAGCCAGCTGCACGAGGCCATCGGCGGCGGCGCGGGCATCATGGCGGCGCTCCAGGCCGCCTCCTTCTTCGCGAAGGTGGCCTTCTTCATGTGGTTCTTCGTGTGGGTGCGCTGGACGCTGCCCCGCTTCCGTTATGACCAGCTCATGGACCTCGGCTGGAAAGTGATGCTGCCGCTTTCGCTGCTCAACATCTTCCTGACCGGCGCCCTGATGTACGCCAAGGTGATCTGACCATGCTGATCAAGAACAAGACCGGATTTTTCCAGCGCTTCTACCTTGTCGAGATCCTGAAGGGTCTGGCCATCACGAAGAAGCACTTCCTGAAGAACCTCTTCGGGAAGACCGTGACCATCCAGTATCCCGAGGAGCGTCGCCAGTACTCGGACCGTTTCCGCGGCATGCACTACATCAAGGCCACCAACGGCGTGGAGAACTGCACGGCGTGCATGCTCTGCCCCACCGTGTGCCCTGCCGAGTGCATCCACATCGTGGCCGGTGAGCGCCCCGACAAGGAAAAGTACCCGGTCAAATTCGAGATCGACGTCCTTCGTTGCTGCTTCTGCGGCATGTGCGAAGAGGCCTGCCCCAAGGACGCCATCAAGCTTTCGACCATCTACGAGATGAGCGTGGCCCAGCGCACGGTCTACACCAAGGATTACCTCCTTGAGCAGCGCGGGAACAAATAAGGAGCTGCCATGGACCTGAATCCCATCTTTTTCACAGCGTTCGCTTCCCTGGCCATCGCCTTCGCGCTGCTGGTGGTGCTGAAGAAGAATCCCGTGGCCAGCGCCTTCTCGCTGGTGCTGGTGTTCTTCTGCTTTGCCGCCATGTACGCGATGCTGGATGCCCACCTCCTGGCCGCGCTCCAGGTGCTGGTCTACGCGGGCGCCATCATGGTGCTCTTCATCTTCGTCATCATGCTGCTGGCGGCCGACGTGCCCTCCTTCGACCTGGGCCGCTCGCATGTGGGCCTGAGGATCGGCAGCGGCGCCGTGAGCCTGGTCCTTCTCGGGCTCTTCGTATGGGCTTTCCGCCATACCGAGAGCTTCGGGGCCAAGGGGACGCTGACTGCCGCGAAGATCGAGTCGGTGGGTGGCAACACGCAGGCCATTTCGCAGCTCATGTTCTCGGATTACCTCCTGCCCTTCGAGCTCACCTCGGTGCTGCTCCTGGCGGGCATCGTCGGCGCCGTGGCCATCGCCAAGCGCCAAAACCCGCGCAAAGAAGGAAGCGGCTCATGATGCAAGTCGAACCCTGGCTGGTGCTGTCGTTCGCGGCCACCATCTTCTTCATCGGCCTGACCGGTGTCTTCATCCGGCGCAACATCCTGGTGCTGCTGATGTGCATCGAGCTGATGCTCAATGCCGTGAACCTGACGTTTGTCGTGTTCTCCCGGCAGCTCGACAGCCTGGCGGGCCAGATGTCGGTCTTCTTCATCATGACTGTCGCGGCGGCCGAAGCGGCCGTGGGACTGGGCCTGGTCATCGCCCTGTTCCGTACCCTGCGAACCGTCGACACCGACCAGATCCAGCTGCTCAAGGAGTGAGGACCCCATGATCTCCCTGATTCCTCTTTTTCCCCTCATCGGCTTCCTGATCAACGGCACCTGGTACGCGCTCGGGCAATCCAGGCCCGGCGCCCGCAAGGCTTCGGCCGGCCTGACCGGTGGCATCGCCACTCTGGCCATCTTCGCCTCCTTCCTGGTGTCGCTGCAGCTCTTCCTCCAGCTCCACGGGATGCCGGAAGACGGCCGTGTCATCGAGCAGATGATGTTCTCGTGGATGAAGGTCGGCGACTTCAACCTGCAGATGGGCTTCAGGCTCGACAGCCTGAACACCCTGTTCACGCTGGTCATCACCGGCGTCGGCACCCTCATCCACCTTTACTCGGTGGGCTACATGGGCCACGACGAGACCCCGGGCAAGTTCTTCAGCTACTTGAACCTGTTCTGCTTCGCCATGCTGATGCTGGTGCTGGGTTCTTCGCTCCCCATCCTGTTCCTGGGCTGGGAAGGCGTGGGCCTGTGTTCCTACCTGCTGATCGGTTACTGGTACGCGGACACCGAGAAGGCTTCGGCCGGCAAGAAGGCGTTCATCGCCAACCGTGTGGGCGACCTGGGCTTCCTGCTGGGCATGTTCCTCATCTACACCACCTTCGGGACGCTCGATTTCGCGCAGCTCAAGGAAGTGGTGATGGCCGGTGGACACGGGGCCCTTCCCCACGGCGTCGCGCTCGGCACGATCACCACGATCTGCGTGCTGCTCTTTGTGGGCTGCACCGGCAAGTCGGCGCAGATCCCGCTCTTTGTCTGGCTGCCGGACGCCATGGCGGGCCCGACCCCGGTTTCCGCCCTGATCCACGCGGCCACCATGGTGACCTCGGGCATCTACATGGTGACGCGACTGAACTTCCTCTACAGCCTTTCGCCCGACGCCCTGGGGCTGGTGGCGGGGATTGGCGCGGCGACCGCGCTTTTTGCGGCCACCATCGCGCTCGTGCAGACCGACATCAAGAAGGTCCTGGCCTACTCGACCGTTTCGCAGCTGGGCTACATGTTCCTGGGCTGCGGCGTGGGCGCCTACACGGCGGGCGTGTTCCACGTCATCACGCACGCGTTCTTCAAGGCGCTCCTGTTCCTGGGAGCAGGCTCGGTGATCCACGGCATGCATGAGGAGCAGAACATCCTGAAGATGGGCGGACTGCGCTCGCGCATGCCCAGGACGTTCCTGGTCTTCGCGATCGGCTGGCTTGCCATCTGCGGCATCCCGCCCTTCTCCGGTTTCTTCTCCAAGGACGAGATCCTCTGGACGGCCTTCAGCTCGCCGCACGGCTCGACCGTGCTCTGGGCCGTGGGCGCGGTGACGGCCGTGATGACGGCCTTTTACATGACCCGTCTTTTCTCGCTCACCTTCCTGGGTCAGCCACGCTTCCAGGAGGCGCACGGGCACGACGACCATCACGGTCACGGCCATGGCCACGGTCATGGCATCCACGTGCACGAAAGCCCCTGGATCATGGTGGCGCCCCTTGGGGTGCTCGCGGTCCTTTCGGCCGCGGGCGGTTTCATGGGCGTGCCGCACCTGAGCTGGCTTGAGCATTGGCTTGAGCCGGTGGTGGGTGCCCACCACGGCATCGCCGAAGGGGTGAGTCCTTCGCTCGAATGGGTGCTGATGGGCGTTTCGGTGGTTGGCGCCGTCGTCGGCATCACGTTCGCGCTCAAGCTGTACTCGAACCTGAAGAACGCCGAGAAGCTGGCCCAGAGTGGTTCGGGCCTGCACAAGTTGCTCGTGAACAAATGGTATGTCGATGAGCTCTATGAAGCCATCTTCGTGAAGCCGATCCACGCGCTTTCGAAGGGCCTCTGGAAGGGGTTTGACGTGGCCGTGATCGACCGCTTCGTGGTCGGTTTTGGCAGAATTTCCCAGGCAACCGGACAGGCGGTCCGGACGATCCAGACCGGATCGATCCAGGTGTACGCCTTTGTGCTGGGTCTGGGGCTGGTTGCAACCGTGGGGTACCTGATCTATGGCCTGGCTCGATAATCATCTGCTGACGGCGGTTGTTTTCCTACCCCTGCTCTGGGCCCTTGTGGGCCTGCTCGTCCCGGGTGGCGACAAGAGCGCCGGTGCTCGCAAGGCGTGGACCCTGCTGGGTTCGTTTGCGACCTTCGGGCTTTCCTTCCTGCTCTATGACCGCTTCCAGGCGGGCGGAGCGGAATTCCAGCTCATGGAAAAGGCTCCCTGGATCGAAGCCATGGGCATTTCCTATTCGCTGGGCGTGGACGGCATCAGCCTCTGGTTGATGCTCCTGACCACCTTCCTCACCCCGATCGTGATCCTGGCCTCGTTCACCGCGGTGGAAGAGCGCCAGAAGGAATACTACTTCCTGCTGCTGGCCCTTGAGACCGCCATGCTCGGGGCTTTCGTGGCCACCGACGTGTTCCTCTTCTACGTGTTCTGGGAAGCCATGCTCATCCCGATGTACTTCCTGGTGGGGATCTGGGGCGGCAAGGACCGCATCTACGCCGCCATGAAGTTCTTCCTCTACACGCTCGTGGGCTCGCTGCTCATGCTGGTGGCGATCTTCTATTTGGCCTACCAGCACAAGCTCCAGTTCGGGACCTATTCGACAGCCCTCGTGGACCTCTACAACCTGCGCCTTCCGGGCGAGGGTTGGCTGTCGGTGCAGGCCATCCTGTTCCTGGCCTTCTCGCTGGCGTTTGCCATCAAGGTGCCGCTCTTCCCGCTGCACACCTGGTTGCCCGACGCGCACGTCCAGGCGCCGACCGCAGGGTCGGTCATCCTGGCCGGCGTCCTGCTCAAGATGGGTGGCTACGGCTTCATCCGTCTGGCGTTCCCGCTCTTTCCGCAGGCCGTGGCGCAGTACCAGGTGGCTTTCATGATCCTGGCCGCCATCGCCATCGTGTACGGCGCGTGGGTGGCCACCGTCCAGCCCGACATCAAGAAGCTCGTGGCCTACTCGTCGGTCAGCCACATGGGCTACGTGGTGCTTGGCCTCTTCTCTCTGAACGCCATCGGTGCGACGGGCGCCATCTACCAGATGCTCAACCACGGCATCTCGACCGGGGGGCTGTTCCTCCTGGTGGGCATGATCTACGAGCGCCGTCACACGCGTGAGATCAAGGACTTCGGCGGGATCACCAAGGTCATGCCGCTTTTCGCGGTGGCCTTCATGATCGTCACGCTTTCGTCGGTCGCCCTGCCGGGCACCAACGGGTTCGTGGGCGAATTCCTGATCCTCCTGGGCGCCTGGAAGACGAGCCCGGGCCTGGCCGCCATCAGCGCGCTGGGCGTGATCTTCGGAGCCGTCTACATGCTCTGGATGTTCCAGCGCGTGATGTTCGGCCCGCTCGACAAGGAAGAGAACAAGAAGCTGAAGGACCTGAGCTTCCGCGAAGTCCTGGTGCTTTTGCCCCTCATCGTGGCCATCTTCGCCATGGGCGTGGCCCCGAACTTCTTCTTCCGCAAGATGGAGTCCTCGGTGGATTCGTTCCTGCGTCGCGCCCAGCGCGCCGCGGTCGTGACGCCGGTGGCCGCCAATACGATCGAAGGAAAGAACTGAGATGGAAACCGCCAATCACCTGATCCGACCCGAGTTCCTGTCCTTGGGGGCCGACCAGATCCATGCCTTGATGCCCTATTTCGTGGCCTTTGCCGGCTGCCTGGTCACTCTCCTGCTCAGCGTGATCCGTTCGGTCAACCCCAAGTGGCCGGTGCTGCTGGGAACCGTGGCCACCTGTGTGGCGGCTTCGGTGCTTTCCATCGAGCAGATCCGCGAGCCGTCGCTTTCGCTCTTCAACGGGATGATGGTTTCGGATTCCTTCTCGGCCTTCTTCAACACGGTGTTCCTGGCCACGGCCGGCATGACGGCCTTGGCCTCGTTCCGTTACCTGGACCGGGAGCGGCTCCAGCACACCGAGTACTATGTGCTGCTCCTGTTCTCGGCGCTGGGCATGATGCTCATGACCTCGGCCCTGGACCTGATCGTGGTCTTCATCGCGCTCGAGATCATGTCGCTTGCGGTTTACGTGCTGGTGGGTTTCCGCCGTGCCGATCGCCGCAGCAACGAGGCGGCCATGAAGTACTTCATCCTGGGATCGGCTGCTTCGGCGGTGTTCCTGTACGGATCGGCGCTCCTGTACGGCGCGACGGGGTCGCTGAACCTGCGCGAGATCCTGGCCGTGCTGCAGTCCCATCCGGAGGGGATGAGCCCCATCTTCACGCTGGGAAGCTGGCTCGTGCTCCTGGGGTTCCTGTTCAAGGTGGCTTCGGTCCCCTTCCACATGTGGATGCCCGACGTCTACGAGGGCGCACCGGTGCCGGTGACCGGCTTCATGACCACGGGCCTGAAGGCCGCGGCGTTTGCCACGTTGGTGAGGCTTTTCCTGGCCCTGGGTTTCGGCAAGGCCGTGGCCAGCACCCTGCAGCAGCACGTCCATGACATCCTCTGGGTGGTGGCCGTCCTGACCATGCTGGTGGGCAACGTGGTTGCCCTGACCCAGACGAACCTCAAGCGCATGCTGGCCTATTCGTCCATTGCCCACACGGGTTACCTGCTCGTGGGCCTCCTTGCCGGCGGCGGCAGCGACCAGGGCTTCTCGGCCGTGGTCATGTACCTGACCGTCTACGCCATCATGAACCTGGGCGCCTTCGTGGTGCTGAGCGTGCTGGCGGAACAGGGGGACACGGGTCTGAACCTGCACGACCTGTCGGGCCTGGCCCGGCGGCGTCCCTGGATCGCGTTTGCCCTGGCGGTTTTCCTGTTCTCGATGGCGGGCATTCCGCCCACCGCGGGATTTGCGGCCAAGTACCTGGTGTTCTACTCGGCCATCCAGGCAGGCGAGATCTGGCTGGTGGTGCTGGGCGTGCTCTGCAGCGCCATCTCGGTCTACTACTACCTGCGTGTCATGGTTTACATGTACATGAAGGAGCCCGTGGGTTCGGCCGCGCCCTCGCGCGTTTCGTTCTGGGCGGCCTCGGTCGTGGCGGCCATGGTGGTGCTCACGCTCCAGGTGGGCATCCTGCCGGCCCGGCTGGTCCACGCCGCCAAGAAGGCCGTGACGAGCCTCTGAATTCTCCGGGAGAGCCGTCACGAGGCTGACGGCTCTCCCCCTTTTTGCCCAGGGCCCAAGCCCTTGGTCACTTGGCCCCCGTTTGCGGTACAATTTCCATGAGCTTCTCGAGTCATGGCAAAGGGCCCCCAGTACAAGATCCGCCTCGATTCAGGACGAATCGTCGGGCCCATCGGGCTTGAACGCATCCGCAAACTCGTCCTGAAGAAGCACATCGGCGGCCATGAGCAGGTGCGCCTTCATCCCGACGGGGAATGGAAGGATATCGCCGAGTATCCCGAGCTGGCCGATCTGCTCATCCAGGATGCAGAAGGAAAGCTCGGGCCTGATGCGTCTGCTCCGTCCACCGCCGGGAGCGGCTATGAGCCGATCCTGAAGGGTCAGACCGAGGCGCTGCTTGCACCCACCGTGGTGCTGGGTTCGACCCCTCCGGAAACCCCGCACGAGCCGACGCCGACATCCCTGGCCGCGCCCTCTGCACCCGTGAAGATCGAACTCGAAGGGCAGACCCGCGCCTCCGGGACGGC
>CANFHS010000004.1 GCA_947446835.1 Bacteriovoracaceae bacterium | reverse complement strand
CGCGGGCATGGTGTGCCCCCAGGTACGCGATGCCGGGCTTCTGGCTGTGGCCCGTCTGCAGGGACTCGGGGTTCGTGTTGATGTGCAGAGCCCAGATGTCGCGTCCTTCGACGGTCTTGCCGATCGAAGCCAGGCGCGTGATGTCCGCGGCCTTGGACACGATGTTCCGGAGTGCATCCAGCGTTTCCTGGTAGTTGTGGAAGCGGGCATCTGCCGAGGGGAAGTCGAGCACCCCCTCGTGTCCGCCACGGCCGATCTCGAGGTCGAAGTCGCCCAGCACCGCAAACGAGGAGCCCCGGATGCGGGTCAGGACAGAGGGGCTGGCAAAGCCCCAGACGCTGTCGGAGCGTACGAACTCGATGGAAAGCCCCAGGGAGGCGATGGCCGAGCGCTCTTCCTTGGAGTGGGCCTGGACCTGCACAAAGCGCAGGGCGTTCGGGTCATTGGCAGCGTCGGCCTGGGTCCCGGCCTGGGCTGGAATTCCTGCCAGGACGAGTGAAACGCAAAGGCACGATGCGGCGATCCATTTCCTTGGATTCATGCGGTGGGCCCCCCTTGGCCCGGTGTCACAAAATTGCCAGAGGCAGATCGTAACACCCGTGCGGCGGGCGGCAAGGCGCACTGCAAAATCAAGGGGATCCCAATAGCTGACTAAATAGCTAAAGTTTTGAAGGTGGCGGGCCGAAACAAAAGGGAGCTTAAGGAGAGGAGAAAACCATGAGCAAACCGGTACAGAAACCCCAGGTGGGTCACGAGGCAGCTGCCCCTAAACGCGAGGAAAAACCTGTGAAAGGTCATTCCGCGCCCGAGGGTCGTTGCGGCGCCGTGAGCTGCAAGTCACCCGAGAAGAAATTCGGCTTCTGCGATGAGCACTTCGAGCATTTCAAGTTCGGCCTCATCAAGAAAACCGGCCAACAGGTTTCCGACTACGAGAAAAAGTTTGAGCACTACCAGGCCTACAAGCAGCGCCAGGTAGCGGCTCGCAAAGCTGCGTAAGGCGATCCCTTACGCAAAAGTGCTGTACCCACCACCTCCTCGGGAAGGGCCTCAGGACCGTCAGGTCTTCGGGGCCCTTCCTTCTTTCCCAGGCCGGGTTTTAGCCCAGGCGTTCAGAAGTGGTATTTGACCGTGCCCATCAGGGCCAGCAACGTGGTCGTGTCCGGGTCCGTGCCCGCCCACAGGATGGAGGCTTCAGCGCCCAGCGTGATCCGGTTGGTTGCCGGAAAGTCCGTGCCGATATAGGGCCCGAAAGTGAAGTCGGTGGTCGAGGTTTCCTCGGAGCCGGTCGTGGAGAGGCTGGTCTTGGTCAGGCCGAGCCGCAGACCCAGGAAAAAATCCTCGAAGTGGTAGGCGCCCTGAAGGCCGTACGGCGAGTACGTGACCTTCTGGGACAGCGTCGTGGTTCCGACCGTGACGTTGTTTTCGCGGCCTGCGGTCATCCAGAAGGCGCCGGCCGAAATTCCGGGCAAAAGCCGGTAGTCGGCCTGGAGGCCGATCCCGATGCGGCCGTCCGTCAGGGAGCCGGAACCTCCGGACACCGAAGGCTTCATCCAGCCGAGCAGCGCGCCCGCCTCGATCGATCCGGGCGGCTCAGCTGAGGCCTGGGAGGCCAGCATGGGCAAGGTGACAAGGCCAAGGGCTATCGTGACCGCGAGCTTGTTCATGGACCCAGTTGTACCCGCGACCCGGATCGGGCGCAAAGTCCGGCGCGTCAGCTCCGGGAGTCGAAGGCGTTTCGCAGCGTTTCTTCCTGGATGCGCTTGATGTCCGCAAGCGCCCGCAGCGCGTCGTCCGTCATGTGATCCAGATCGGCCTTGGAAAAGGGCTTCCGTTCCGCGGTCCCCTGCACTTCCACCAGCAGTCCCTGGCCCGTGACCACGAAGTTCATGTCCACCTCGCAGCTCGAGTCCTCCTCGTAATCGAGGTCGACCAGCACGCGGCCTTCCTGCATGCCCACGCTGATGGCCGCGACGGTGTCGATGCGTGCGGAAGCCGCGATCTTGCCTGCCCGCTCCAGCTTCTGGAGCGCGATGGCCAGCGCCACACAGCCGCCGTTGATCGACGTGGTGCGGGTTCCGCCGTCGGCCTGGAGCACGTCACAGTCCACGATGATTGAGCGTTCTCCCAGGGCCTTCAGGTCCACCATGGTGCGCAGGGCGCGGGCAATGAGGCGCTGGATTTCCTGGGTACGTCCCGAGACCTTCTCGCGGTCGCGCTTGCCGCGGGTGTGGGTGGCGCGCGGAAGCATCGAGTATTCGGCGGTGACCCAGCCCTGACCCTTGCCCTTGAGCCAGCCGGGCACGCTTTCCTCGACGGAAGCGGTGCAAAGCACGTGGGTATTGCCGCAGCGGATGAGCGCGGAGCCTTCCGCGTAACGGGAAACTCCCGTCTCGATCGTGATGGGGCGGAACTGGTCAGGGTTTCTGCCGGCGGGCTGGCGCTGGATCATGGTATAGGCCTTAGCATGTATCAGGATCCCGCGCTCGCCTGGAAAAAGTGGCTCCAAGTCGGCCTGCAAGACGATGGCTGGCAGTGGGATTGGACAACACTGGGTTGCCTCAAGGATCCCGAGCGCGAGGTGCGTGCCACCGTGGTCTGCAAGGGGCAGGGAATCTGGGCCGCCGACGCGGGCCTGGAGGCCGTGTCCACTTTGGCGCGCGAGCTCGGGTATTTCATCGACGTTTCAGCGAAGGCCGGCAACCGGCAGGTGCTCAAGGCGGGTGACCCGGTGGCCGAGTGGCGCGGACCGGCGCGCGTGGTACTGGCCCTGGAGCGTCCGTTCCTGAACCTGGCCCAGTACGTTTCGGGAGTGGCGACCGCCACTCACCGCATGGTCAGCGCGCTCGAAAGGGCCTGGCCCCGCCAGAGCATGGCACGCCCTCCCCG
This sequence comes from Bacteriovoracaceae bacterium, assembly GCA_947446835.1. Classification (GTDB taxonomy): domain Bacteria; phylum Bdellovibrionota; class UBA1018; order UBA1018; family UBA1018; genus CANFHS01. The sequence goes on along the minus strand of CANFHS010000004.1, from coordinate 23,739 downwards.
CATCACTCCGACCCGCAAGACCTTGCCGGGCTACCGGGATCTGGCCATCCAGGGCGTGCTTGCGGGCGGAGGCCTGAGTCACCGGGTGAGCCTTTCCGGTGGAGTGCTCATCAAGGAAAACCATGTCGCGGCAGCTGGCGGAATCGAGGCCGCCATCGAAGGCGCCCGTGCCGTTGCCCCGCACGGCTTGAAGATCGAGATCGAGGTCCGCGACGAGCATGAGCTCAAGCAGGCGCTGGGCGCCCGCGCCGAGATCGTGCTGCTCGACAATTTCACGCCCGCCCAGGTCAGGGCCGCGCTGCAGCTGGTGGCGTCCTCGGGCGCCTCTCCCCTGATCGAGGTCTCGGGAGGCATTGGACCCGACAACGTGGCCGATTACGCGATCGAGGGAGTGCACGTCATTTCTTCGGGCGGGCTCACCCATTCGCCGCAGGCGCTGGACCTGTCGCTGCTGGTCCAGGGCTGAAGGTCCAGGGGCCCAATGCCGGAAGTGCAGCCGTCAGGCCAGCTGATCGAGGAGTGCGAATCCACCAACGACCTTTGCCGCGCGCTGGGTGAAAAAGGTGCGCCCGAAGGCAGCTGGGTGTCGGCAAGACGCCAGAGTCGCGGGCGGGGTCGGCTGGGGCGCGAGTGGGCTTCGGCCGAGGGCAACCTGTTCTTTTCGCTCCTGGCCCGGCCGCTTCATCGGGAGCGGGCCTCCTGGATTCCCATCGCGGCCGGAGTGGCTGCCGTCCGCGCCGTGCGGCGCCTGGGCGGGCCTGAAGGGCTCAGGCTCAAATGGCCCAACGACCTTTGGCTCGGGCCCGCCAAGGCGGGAGGAATCCTGTGCGAAGGCGTGAGCGGGCCGCGCGGCTTCTTCGTGGTCATCGGTATCGGAATCAACTGCCGCTCGGCCCCCGGAGGCCTCGGGCAGGCAGCGACTTCGCTCGGCGTCGATGTCGACGGGCTTCGCCCTCTCCTGGCTGAGGAGCTGAGAGCGTGCCTGCGGGAGCTGGATTCGGCTGGGCCTGCCGGCATCCGTGAAGCCTACGAGGCGCAGGCGCTGTTCCAGCCTGGCACTCCGGTCAGCTGGGCCGGAGAGCGTGGCGTCGCGCTGGGGCTGGATGCCTCAGGGGGCCTGCGCGTGAGGCGGGACCGCGACGGCGTCGAGCTCACGATCCTGGCCGAGGATGTGTCGATCCGGCCCGTTGGCGATCAGCCCTGCTGATCCGAAAGCATCCGGCGGATTTCCTGGCGGATGATGCGCTCGGCGATTTCGGGAAGCAGCTGGCGGGTCATCTTTTCCAGGGCCGCCTGGACCTGCTGCTGGACCAGCTCTTCGACGCGCGAGGCATCCCACTGCGGTTCGGCCAGGGTCTGCGGCTCGGGCGTCGACTGGGCCTCGAAGCTGAAGGGTGCCACCGTCTCGGGTGCCGAGTGGTAGCTGTAGGCCGGGGAATCGGGGGCCGGCGGTGGGTCGAACGTCGGCAGCGGCGGCAGCTCCTCGGCCCGCCCCGGGCTCGGCGGATCGAGGGGCGCGTCGAACCGGAAGGTGGAATCGCCAAAGTCGCTCAGGCCCTTTCCGGGCGGAGGCAGCAGGGGCTCTTCCTTGCGGGCCTGCTCGTTCATGCTCCAGTCGAAATCGTCCAACCCGCTCATCCGGATCGTCGATTCGGTCAGTTCGCGGATGTCGGCATCCGGGCGACGCGCCGGCGCTTCGGGCTCGGCCCAGAGTGGATCCATGACCTGCTCGGCCACCTGGGGCTCGGCCGGGGCCTCCCAGCTGGGCGGTCCCAGCTCGATCGAGCCGGTGATCTCGACCGAGGACTCCTCGGCAGGCAGCGGGGTGGAAAGGAATTCGGGAAGGGCCGGCTCGTGGACGGGCTTCTGGAGGGGCTCGCGGACCGGCTCGCGGACCGGCTCGCGGACCGGCGCAGCGGGCGCGGCGACCGGCGGCGGCGTCAGCATGGGCTTTCGGCCCGGCGGCGGCGGCGGAGGGGCCGAGGGCGGCCGCTGGAGCGAGGGGGGCGGGGCCGGAAACCGGGGTGGGGGCGACTTGGGCTCCGAGGCGGTGCGGCCCAGGACCTGGGTCAGCACGCTGCGCAGGTGGGCCGGGTCAAACGGCTTGGTCAGGCGGCCCTGGAATCCCAGGGTCGAAAGCTGCTGCTCGTCGATGGCCTCGAAGGCGCTCGAAAGCAGGATGAACCGGGTGGAGGCCAGATCGGGCTGTGAATTCGCCCACTTCTTGACCTCAAAGGCGCTCTTTCCGGGCAGCTTGATGTCGATCAGGACCACGTCCGGATGGGACAGGGAGATCTGCTGAAGCGTGTCGCTGCCGTTGGAGACCGCCAGGATCTCGTATCCCTCGTTCGAGAGTGCCAGGCGGATCACTTTTTGGATGGTCAGACTGTCGTCCGCCACCAAAAGTTTTTTTCCATTCATGATCTAGAAATTGTGTCATCGGCCTCCACGCAAGTAAAGGCAATCGCTCAAGTCGGGTGTCCGGGCAGGGTCCTCCTTGGATTTGATTTCCGCATTCGCTATAGTGGGGGGGTCCCCGAGGCCCACGAATATTCTGTGGACCCGACAGTCATGTAACCCAGGGGGCTGTCCCTGTCGGTGGTGAGCATGCCTGGCCTGACCAGGAAGCCTAAAGCCGACATACGGCGCCCACGTTTGATTCCTGGGTTCCACTGACTTCGTGCGGTTTCGGGGGCACATTTACCGCGCGGTTTGACACTCCGACCGGCAGAGCCTTACACTTTGAGTCGGGAGTTCATATGGGGCGCTACAAGGATACTCTTCCGTCTTCGCAGCAGGGCTGGATCCACGAGCTGGCCAGGGCCGAGATCCATCCGGATGCCGAGGCCGTGCTCAACCTGGGCAAGAGCTTCGATTCCCAGCAGCTGGTCGAGGAAAGCACGATCGACTTCCTGATGGAGCTGCGCGAGCAGTTCTCGGAGTTCGCCCGCCTGTTCAACGGCTATTCCGAAACGGGCGCCCGCTTCCAGGAAATCAAGATCTACAACCTGGCCCAGTCGGCAGCCGATTTCATGATGTTCCGCAACCAGATCAAGCTGGTGCTGACCAACCACGCCCATGGCGTGATCCAGATCGCCTTTGCCCAGCACGTGCGTGGCACGCTCGACGTGAACGGCCAGATCATGGGCGCCCAGCCCCAGAGTCCGGTGGCAGGCCAGAGCCAGGAGCTCCTGGCGCAGCTCGGGCCCTTCCGCGACGTGTATTGGACCTTCCAGGGCGAGCGGGTCAACCCCGAGCAGGTGGCCAAGTTCTACTTTGCCGAGTTCATCCGCGCCACCCGCGACGTGCGCCGCACGCGCGCGGGCAACCAGGCACTGCTCGACCAGATCAAGGCGCTGCTCACGGAGAAGGGCCTGGACCTCTGAGGGCCGCCAGGCCGTCGTCCAGCAGGGGCGGGGCCAGCTGGAACGTGTGCATGGTTTCGCTCGAATTGAGCGAGAAGTCGAAGCGCGTCTGGTCCAGGCCGTGGGTCGAAGCCCGCTCGGCGGCCAGCGGCACGATGAGCGCGGGATCCGCGCCGATCTTTTCGGCGAAGTTCTGCGCCAGCTCCAGGTAGGTGCATTTGGTCAGGCCACCCAGATGGTGGATCTCGTTGCGGGGACCATTTTCGATGATCCGCTGCACGAGGTCGGTGACTGCATCAATGGGCGTGAAGGAGTGGATTTCGGTCGAGTCGACGGCTGTCTTGAGCTTGCGGCCCAGCCGGATGCGGAGGTGGTCGAGAAATGAGCATGCGTGCCCGTTGCCCCGACCGTAGACGGGGCTCAGGCGAAGGATGGAATAGTTCAGGGCCCGGCCGCGAACAAAGTTCTCGGCCGAAATCTTGAGTTTTCCCAGTGTGGTCGGCGAGAGAATGGCATCGGTTTCCCGATAATTCCCCCTGGAACCATCAAAGGCGTAACAGCTTGAGAAATAGATGAACCTTGGCTGAAAGATGGTCGCAGCCTTCAGGACCGGCCCCAGACAAGCGACCTGGAGATGCTCCCCTTCCTTGGGATCCGCCTCCGCGGCCGACAGACTGTTTGACCCCGCCGCATACACGACCGCATCCGGGCCACTCGAATAGATGGCCCGCTTGATCCAGTCCAGGTTGCCCAGATCCATGGGGATCGTGGTCACCCCGGGAATCCGGATCGGATTCCGGTGGTACGTGGCGAAGACCTTGGCGTGGTCCCTGAGTTTCAGCGCAAGATGGCTTCCGAGAAAGCCGCTTCCGCCGATGATGAAGATCGTCTTTTCCGAGCCCACGCTCCTGATGGTATCAGGAACCCGGGCCTTGGGTCGAGATGATGGTTCACCCGATCAGGCATGGCTATCCATTTGGAGTGTCCGAGGGGGCATCATCCCGTTCGTCGCATCCTTGCGCGGGTTCAGGGAAGAGAGGCCCCGTTCGGTTGGCCTGGTCCACTAGCGTTTGACGCTTGCAGGTTGTCACGGTCCGGTTTTCTCCAATCAGATGATCTGCCTGGTCTCACTCAGCTCAGCTTTGCAGCAGTTTCAGTGCTGCAGAGTTCGTGTTGTTGGCCTGGGAGAGCACCGAGATGCCGGCTTGCATCAGGATGTTCTGCTTGGTCATCTCACTCACTTCTTCCGCCATGTCCGTGTCACGGATACGGCTGTTTGCTGCTGACAGGTTCTCGTCACTGATCGCCAGGTTCGAGATCGTCGACTGGAGCCGGTTCTGCATGGCGCCGAGGTCGGCGCGAATGCTGTTGACCCGGATCAGGGCATCGTCGATCACGCTCAGCGAGAGCTGGGCACCTTGCTTGGTGGCCACCGATTCCCCGCCCAGCTTGAGGGCGTCGAGCGAAGCATCGGATCTCTCGCCGTTGTACGTCACCCTGTCGAGGATCGGGTTGTTTTGCGTCCCGACCTGGATCTCGAAGATCCCTGACTTGCCGTTCAACAGGGGAGTCCCGTTGAACTGGGTCACGTTGGCGATTCGGTCAATTTCCTGCTTGAGCGACTGGTATTCCCGATCCACGAACTGTCTTTCCACGTCCCCGATGGTGTCGGAAGCCGCTTGGATCGAAAGTTCGCGCAGACGGATCAGGATGTTCGAGATTTCATTCAGACCACCTTCCGAAACCTGGATCAGCGAGATGCCGTCCTGCGCGTTTCTCTTGGCCTGCCGAAGACCACGGACCTGTGCCCTGAGGTTTTCGGAGATCGCGAGACCTGCCGCGTCGTCACCTGCGTGATTGATCCTGGAACCACTGGCCAGACGTTCAAGAGCCTTGTCCAGGTTCCCGCGCGTGGCCGCCATTTGCCGCTGCGCGTTCAGCGCAGTGGCGTTCGTAGCAATTCTCAAACCCATACAACTAGCCTCCGTTCATGACGAGTTCCTCCGTGATCTCCCACCAGTTTCCATACTGGGGGCCAGCATCCATGCCGACTTGGTTGTTGGTCGTGTCCAGGAAACCTATTCCTGGCTTTGACCGGTTGATTGGGTGCCGGACGGTCCTATCCCGTACGGTCATGCCCAAACTTGTTGTTGTGACCTTCATGGCTCCCGGTTTTCCGGTGGTTCCCGTGCCGCGCTCACCGTCTTGGCTGCGCGGCACGGGTCCATGCCGTATCCAGGAAACGAGCTCAGGCTAGGCCTGGGGCTCTGCTCTTTCGGTCACGAAAGCTTCAGTTCATCGGTGATCCCCTTTGGTTCATCCCTGGCCTCCCCCGCCCAGCAACGTCAGGGCGGTCTTGGCTGTCGCATTCGCCTGCGCCAGCACCGAGGTGCCGGACTGCATGAGAATGTTGGACTTGGTAAGCTCGGTCGCCTCTTCGGCGATGTCGGCGTCGCGGATGCGCGAGTTGGCCGATGCAAGGTTTTCCTTCGACGTCGCGATGTTCGAGATGATGCTCTGGAGCCGGTTCTGCATGGCCCCGAACTCGGCGCGGATCTTGGTCACCGAGCCCATCGCGTTGTCGATCGTGGCGAGCGTGTTTTGCGCGCTCGATTTGTCCGCCACCGTCGCCAGGTTGATGCCCAGCGAGACGACGTTCACGTCGGTTCCCATCGCATCGAACAGCTTGACGCGGTCGATGAGCGGGTTGTTCTTGGTTCCGATCTGGATCTCGAAGGTGTTGCCTTCGCCGTTCAGAAGCTTGACCCCGTTGTATTCGGTCGAGGCCGCGATCCGGTCGATCTCCGACAGCAGCTGCTGGAACTCGACGTCCATGAATTTTCGTTCGTTCGGCCCGACGGTGTCGGAAGCCGCCTGAACTCCAAGTTCCCGCATCCTGATGAGGATGTTGGAGACTTCGGCCAGCGCCCCTTCGGCGATCTGGACGACGGAGATGCCGTCTTGCGCGTTTCGCTCGGCCTGCGTGAGGCCCCTGAGCTGCGCTCGCATCGATTCCGAGATGGCCAGGCCCGCGGCGTCGTCGCCTGCGTGGTTGATCCTGGAGCCTGAGCTCAACCGCTCGAGTGTCCTGTCGAGGGTTCCGCGTGTCGTGCGCAGTGTCCGCTGTGCGAGCAGGGAAGGCACGTTTGTATTGATTCGCAGACCCATACCTTCCTCCATGAAGGTGTTCCACCCGCCCATCCTTGGGCTTCGGGTCGTCGGGAGATTCAGGCCTCCTGGCCTGTGTCACTCCTGACTTCCATTAACCTCATCGGCGGCCCGGGGAATCCCTTGAGAAAAAAATGCGTCCTCAGTGACACACTGAAAATACAGGGGCGGGTCCTTGAAAATGCTTCAAAAAAACAGGAAGTTATCGAAAAATGAGGCGTGAAGAAAAACTTCCTCTGGCTCTCGGCACTTCCTTTTTTTGTGCTCGGACACTCGCGGATTTTCGAGCTCGATGTGCCCTTTCACGCCCGGGTGGGCGAGGACATCCTCCGGACCGGCCGGGTATTGACGCTGGATTCCTGGAGCCGCACCGGAGCGGGGATGGCCTGGTTCAATCACGAATGGCTGGGGACCGTCATGACGGCCCTGGTTGCGGGGCTGGGTGAGCCTTTTGGCTGGCTGCCCACCTTTCGGGCCCTCCTCCTCTTCCTTCTCTTTGTGCTCCTGGGGCGCCTGGTCCAGGTCCGCCAACCCAGCCGGGAGACCGCCTGGGTGTCAGGCCTGCTGCTGCTGCCGGCCGTCTATTGTTCGCATTGGTTCCAGATTCGTCCCGAGATCTGGGCCTTCTTATGCTTCTCGATCCTGCTGCTCCTGTGGGGAGCTCCGGCTGCCGGCCGGAGTGGGGCTCTTCGAAGGGGGGCCGCCGTCTTCGGGCTTTTGCTGGCCTGGGTGAACTTTCACGGGGGCACCCTGCCCTTCGGTTTGGCGGCCGTGGGGTGGTGGCTCCTGGTCTGCAAGGACTCGCTGCCGGGCCGGTGGCGCTGGGCCGCGCTCGTGGTCCTGCCTGGCGTGTGGCTGGCCTCTCCCATAGGGTGGCATGCGGTGCGGGAGGCGGTGTCGACCCTGGGAGCAAGCGGTGAACTGCTGGGCAATCCGGATCTTGAGCCGCTTTCCTGGAAGTACCTGTCGCCCCGCTATGCATTTTTTGCCGCCTGGATCTGGCTCCTGCTGGGAGGGCTGGCTGGGCTTGGGTTCTGGGAGGTCCGCAGGCAGAAGGTCCGCAGGCAGGGCGAAGCGCCCTGGTTTCTCCAGCTCTCCCGGGCGCTTCCGTTGGCGCTCCTTTATCTGGCGGTATCCTTCATCAAGGCGCGCGCCATGCCTTACCTGGTCTTCCTCCTGCTGCCGGCCTCTTCGGTGGGGTTTGGTTTTCTCTGGGAAAGCTTCCGCGCACGGGCCCCTTTTGCGCTGCGGATGGTCCTGGTCTCGGGCCTTGGGGCCTTGTCCTTTTTCGTGGCCTGGAAGCACAATCAAGTGAGCTTCCAGCCGCTGGGCTTCGGGCTCAGCGAGACGGTTTTTCCCCTCCGCAGCGTGCAGTTCCTGAGGCATGTCCGCCCCGATGGACCGCTCTATAATTCCACTAACTTCGGCGCGTACCTCACCCATGAGCTCCGGGAGATGCCCATCCTGGATGCCACGAGCGGACAGGCGCCGGGCGACCGCATCTCCGCGGATCGGCGCGAGGCCTTGAAGGGCGGAGCAGCCGGGTTCCAGGCCTTCGTGGATCGGCAAGGGTACAACACGGCCTTGATCGAATACCTCGAGCCAAAGCCCGTGCCAGGAGGCCTGCTTCAGGTCAGTGACGCCTATTTTCCACCCGGAAAATGGGCTGTGGTCTTTTTCGACAATGCGTCGCAGGTGCTGGCCAGGCGGATTCCCCGGCACGAGGAGCTGATCCGCAACCACGAGATCAGGCTGCTGACCCGCTTCTCGCCGGGCGACGGAGCGGCCAGGCTCCAGAGCGACCCCGCGTTTTCCCGGCTTTTCCGCTTCGAGACCGAGCGATGCCTCCGGTTCGATCCGCAGAACTTCATCTGCCTGCTTTCCAAGGCTGCCTTCCTCAGGCAGGAAGGACGGATGGACGAGGTGCTGGAGCTGGAGTCCCGGGCTCGCTCCGTCCAGGGAAGGCTCTCCACGATCCGATTCTGAAAAAACGGAAACGCCCGGATGAAGCGCAGTTCGCTTCCTCCGGGCACTTCCTGATCTTTTGGACGGGCGCTGGCGCTCAGGCCGCCTCGGCGTAATCGTCCTTGTGCCAGAGCTCATACAAGGTCTGGCCTTTTTCGGTGCGGAACCACTTGGTGGCGTGATCTGGCGGCTCCTGCCCGAGGCAGCGCTGGGCAAATGCATGGATGGTCAGGGTTTCGGCACCGACCACCACCTTGTATTCGCCGTTCGGCATGCGGGCGACCTTGCAGGATTTCTTGGGGTCGCTCACGAAGAAGAGGGTCTGGCCTTCGTTCAGGTCACCTTCGTGGACCAGGTGGGTCAGGTCGAATTTGTGCTTCTTTTTGGACACTCGGAAGATCCTCCTGAGGGGCCTATCGGCAACTTTTGCCTTCTGTCTTAGGGTCCGCCAAAGATTTACACTTCTGTTATGGAATTGATTCCCCAGGGTGATCCAGGCCTGAAGTCGCAACCCCTGGCCGGTGCCCAGGACCAGCGTGAGCTGGCGGCGCTTCTTTCCGCGTGTTTCCCGGTACCGGAGAAGGCCTCCTTCTTTGATGATTTTCCGGTCTGGGACGAGCGCTGGAAGACCCCGATGGTGCGCCTGGGGCTTCGCGCCGCGGACGGGAGCCTGGCTGCCGCCGCGGGAGTGCGATTCTGTGACCTCAGGAACGGACCCGGCTGGGACCGCATGGCGATCATCGGCTGTGTCGCCACGGCCGCGGCGCATCGGGGACGAGGCCTGGCCTCGCGCCTGGTGAGCGAGCTGATCGAGCGAAGCCGGAACGAGGGCGCCCGCGCCGTGCTGCTGTTCGGAAACGATTCGGGTCTCTACTCCCGCCTGGGGTTCGCGCCCGTGGGCAGGCAGGCGCGGTTGCCGCTGGAGACGTTGGCCCTTCCCCTGCCTGGCCCGGGAATCCGCATTTCGCGCGGCTGGAACGAGGCGATTTTCGACCTGATGAGGCAACGCGGCAGCGGCCTCAGGCTCCTGGAGGCGGACCTGGGGTGGCTCTCCGCCCATCGGAACTCGGAGTGGTGGTGGATCGGCACCGAGGCTGAGCCCCTGGCCTACGCGTGCGTGGGGCGAGGCATCGATCTGCAAGGGTTCGTGCATGAATGGGGTGGGCAGCGCGCGCCGCTGCTGACCTTGCTCGGAGCCCTGGCGCGCGGGCGTCCGGGGCTTCAGCTCCTGGGGAGCCCTGTGGAGCTCAGGGCGCGGGGACTGCTCGAGGTGGAGCCGCTTCCTGAGCCGGCCTGTCTTTGCCTGCCCCTGGTGAAAGGCTTCGAGTGGATGCACGACACCTGGCTCTGGGGCCTGGACGGCGCCTGAGATCGTTGAAAAAAAACGGGACCCGTCCCGAGGGACGGATCCCGTGGTGATCCTGGGCGTGCTGCCTCAGTTCGTGGGCTTCGTCAGCTGCTCCTCGCAGTAGTCAAGCAGCTTGCGGAGAGCTTCCGAATAGGCCTGGAGCTTCTCGCGGCCTTCTCCGGCTTTCCACTTGAACCCGGGAACATTCATGCCTTTGGCGTCGGCCTTGAATTCGAAGGGCTTGGGCTCCTTCTTTTCCTTGGGGGCTTTCGGGGCCGCATCCGCAGCTGCGCCAGTGCCGCCGAGGCCTCCCGCCTGGGCTAGTCCTTCCGGCGAGAGGAGCACTTCCTCCTTGGCGGCAGACTCTTCGATCAGCTCCTGGTGCTTCTCGGGCGCGATGTTCAAGAGCTGCCGGAGCAGGGCCCGGTTCCGGACGTTGCGGCGGATCAGCTCGGCCTTGGTTTCCTCGGGAAGCCGCGTGAAGCCGATGCACTCGGTGATTCGGGACTTCGGCTTGCCGAAGCCCTTGGCGATGGACTCGTGGCTCGTGTAGGCCTGGGCCTCCAGGAGGGACACGTAGCCTTCGCCTTCCTCGATCGGATGCAGGTCCACCCGGTCCAGGTTCTCGCGCAGCGCGATTTCGTGCGTGGCCTTGTCGTCGGTCGACAGGACACGGGCAGGAATCCGCTCGATGCCGGCCAGCTTTGTGGCGCGCAGGCGGCGCTCACCGGCGATCACCTTGTAGCGGTCGCCGTCCTGGACCACCAGGATGGGCTGCAGCACGCCGTGCTCCTTGATCGAGTGCGCAAGGGCCTGGATCTCGGAGTCGTCGAAATGCGTGCGGACCTGGAGCTCGGAGGCGTCGACCTTGTCGACCGGCACGAAATTCACCAGGAACGTGGTGAGGTTCTTCAAGTGCGAGTGGGTCGAGCCGGCAGTGGTCCGGGCCGTCGAGTAGAGCTGCTTCAGGTATCCGCTCCCCTGGCGGGTCTTGACCTTCGAGCCCGAGTCGGCGGTCGCGCCGGCGGGCTGTGTCTGCGTCTGGTTGTTGGCCGAATTATTACCGTCTTTTTGTGTATCTTCCATGAAATGCTCCGTTCGGATTTTGTTCTGGATCAGCCGTAGAGCAGCTCTTCAGTGAGCGTGCTCATGTCCTGTGCGGCGGCGCCGCGGGGATTCACGTCCCACACGGTGCTGCGGCGCTTGGTCGCTTCGTTCAGGTCAGCGCTGCGATTGACCACCGCGCGGGTGCAGCAACCCTCGAACTGCGAACGCAGCTCGCCCAGGACTTCCTGGCTGATGACTTCGCGGTTGTCGTACATGTTCGGCACGATCCGGACGTCCAGCTGACGGCCGAATTCCTGTTCCATGGTTTCGATCGTGGCCATCACGAGAGACATGCCGTGGAACGAGAGCGGGTTCGTGGCGCAAACCACGTTCACCAGGTCGCCTGCCACCAGCATCGAACCGTTGAGGATGGAGGCGGCCGGGTTGGTGTCGGCCACGATCAGGTCGTAGCGGTGAGCGATCTTCTTGATCGCCTCCGACAGCCGGTACTCGCGGCGGGTCTTCTGGTTCAGGGGGATCTCGATGTTGCAGAGGCCCAGGTTCGCCGGCACGAGGTCCAGTCCGGGCGCCACATTCATGATGGCTTCCGACATGGGCAGGTCGTTGATCAGCACGTCATAGACGGTGGGGCGCTCGTGGGCGTCCAGGACATCCAGGTTCACGGTCAGGTGGCCCTGCCCGTCCAGATCGATGGCCAGGACGTTCAGTCCCAGCATTGCCGCGCGCATCACGTACTGCGCGGTGAGCGTGGATTTTCCGGTTCCGCCCTTGACGTTGTAGAACATCTGGATCTTGTGCTTGGGCGCGTGGGCCACGAAGCCGGTGCGGGCCAGGGTCTGCGCCAAGTTGTTGACGGCCGGCATGGCCGGACCGGCAGCCTCGGCGCCATCACCCATCGTGACGGGAGCTGAAGCTTCCGCGGCGGTCGCCGTGGCGACCGAACGGATGCTGCGGAAGTAGGATTGCATGTCCTCGAGCGTGACCATCTTGCGGTCCACGTTTCCGACGCGCTTCTTGATCGTCTTGAGCAACCCGTTGGCCTCAAGCTCGTGGACCGTATCCTTGCCGACCTTCGCGAGATTCGCGAATTCTGTCGGGGTAAAGCAGATTTCCCTGAACGATGCCATTTCTCACCCTCCTTGGGTCGAATCAGTTCGTTGTGAAATTCTATGCCGTGGTTCATGGGCGGCAAGTTCTTTCGGAAAAAAACTCAATCCGGTCGCCGCGGCGACCGATCCATCAAGAAGGTGGAAATAATCGATTCCAGGAAACTGGCCAGCCTGAGCAGGGAATTTGCCTCGTGGCCGGCCTGGGGGCAGGTCATCGTGGCTCTGGCCGTGGGGTGGATGACGCTCTCGTTCCTGAAGCACCGGCTGGAACTGGTGTTCCTGAAAGTCGCGCTCTGGCGCGCCAAGCGATGGAAGAGGAAGAAGCCCCGGTGGTTTCGTCTCGGAAAGACGGGCAAAGTGGCGTGCAGTCACTGCTACAGCCCCTATGTGCCGACCCGGCAGATGCCCTCCTGCCCGACCTGCGGCCGCGATCCTTATCTGTGAGCGCAGCCCGAGGCCCTGGATCGGTCGCCGTGGCGACCGGATGAGGCGGGGTCCCCTGCCCAATCGTTTCGGTCGCCACGGCGACCAGAACAAGGCTCAGCTGCTGGCGCTTTGGTACCGGGCCAGACCGCGTTTCCAGAGCGTGGCGTCGAGCCAGTAAAAGGCGCCCAGCACGATGGCCACCCAGGCGTACTCGGCAACTGTCAGGCCCTGGATCATGGCTCGCGCGGGCACGCTGCCGATGAATGCGAACGGGAGCACGGAAAGCAGCGCCCGGCGGACCACCCAGGGGAAGATCGAGTCGGGTTTGTCGGCCAGCGTGAAGAACGAGAAGTAGAGGCGCGAAATGGCCCAGCTGCGTTCGGTCCAGAAGATCCAGACCGAGAACGCGAAGCGCAGGAGGACGGCCGTGAGATTGCCCACGATCAGCCAGGGAATGAGCTCCAGCCAATGCCAGCCGCCGCGGAATCCGGCGCGTTCCGCGTAGTGCGCGGCGATGCCGAGACCCAGCACCACGTTGAACCACGCCGTGAGCGAAATGAATCGGGTCAGGGCCAGGAAGAGCGGGTGGGCCGGCTTGGTGAGCAGGATGTCCAGCTCGCCCTTGTTCACCAGGTCCGAGAACATCCAGAAGTTGCGCTGGAAGAAGGTCGAGAAGATGGCGTCCGAGGCGAAGAATACGCCCAGGAAGAAGAAGGTCTGTTCGCGCGTCCAGCCGCCCAGGTTCTCCACGTTGGCGTAGATCACCGCGAAGAGCGAGAACTGCACGGCGATCCAGACCAGGTCCACCGTGACGGTGGTCAGGAAGTTGGTGCGGTAAACCGCCTCGCGGACGAAGTTGTTCTTCAGCTGGACCCGGAAGATCTCAAGGTAGCGTGAAAAGCGCATCATCCCCCCAGGCTCAGGTAGCGTCGCGTGCCCAGGCCCCACGACAGGCGGATCATGAGCCAGCCCATGAAGAGCCAGGCCCCCGCCTGGACCAGCTTCATCCAGTACAACCCGGTGGACCACTGGCCCAGGGCGTACTGGGTCGGACCAAAGACATAGAGATGGAAAGGCAGCGCCTCCCACACCCAGCGCCACTGGTCCGGAAAGATGCCCAGATGCAGCAGTTCGCCCGAAAGCAGGCCCACCACGAGGTTCTTCACCATGAGCACGCTGTAGGCCTCTTCCCAGTAGAAGGCGATCGAGGCCAGCGCGGCGCTGAGCTGGTAGTGGATGATGTTCCCGATCAGGGCCAGGAACATGGCCCCGGCCATGCGGGTGGGATCAAGACCGGCGGTCGCCGCGGCGACCATTCCGATGAGCAGGCAGATGCCCGAAAGGAAGAGTTTCGGGGCCGAGCCCCGGATCCAGATGAACTCCACCACGCTGACCGGCCTGAGCAGGTAGTTGGACAGTGCGCCCGTGCGCACCATCTCGGCCAGCTCGAAGTCCAGGTCGCCTCCCCGGATCTGCGAGAAGAGCAGCGAGAACAGCGAGTAGGTCACGAGCTGGGTGTAGTCCAGTCCCCCGACCGACTGCGCTCCGCCCATCTTGAAGATGGCGTACCAGATCACCAGCTGGGTCACGACCGGGACGGCGGCCTGGCCCAGGACCTCGATGAGGAACTCGATGCGGTAGGCGGTGGCGTCCTGGAAGCCGTTCTTCAGGGCCGCCAGGCGCCACTCGATACGGCGGTTCATGCGGTCCCCTGGAACAGGCGCTGGATGACGGTGTCCAGACCCGGCTCCTCGATGCCCATGTCCACGACCTGGTAGCGGCTCATGAGCTTCTGGAGCGCGCCCATGAGGCCGTCGCTGGTCACGTTGAGGAAGAAGAGCTGCGCTTCGCCGGCCACGTGTTCGGGGTCGGCCTCCACGAAGCGGGTTTCGAGGCCCGCGACCTGGGCCACCTCCTCGATCGAAGGCTCGGCCGCCACGCGGACCCGGAGCCTGCGTTCGCCCTGGCGGGTCAGGCCGTGCGGGGTGCCGTCATAGATGAGCTCGCCCGAGCGGAGGATGAGCACCCGCGAACAGAGGCGCTCGATGTCTTCCATGTTGTGCGAGGTCAGGATGAGGGTGGCCTTCTCCCGGCGGTTGAACTCGCGCAGGAAGTCGCGCAGCTTGGCTGCTGCCACCACATCCAGCCCGATGGTGGGCTCGTCCAGGAAGATGACCCGGGGCCAGTGGATCAGCGCGCCGATGAGCTCCATCTTCATGCGCTCGCCCAGCGACAGGCGGCGGATCTGGGTCTTGAGCAGGCGCTCCACATCCAGCAGCTGGGCCAGGGTGTTGAGGCGCTCGCGGTACACCGCTTCGGGAATTCCGTAGATGGCCTTGAGCAGATCGAAGGCGTCGATGGCGGGAAGGTCCCACCAGAGCTGGGCCTTCTGGCCCATCACCAGCGCGATGTGGTTCCGGAAAGGCAAGGTGCGGTCAAACGGGTTTTCGCCCATCACCCGGGCTTCGCCCGCGGACGGGGGAATCAGGCCCGAGAGGATCTTCAGCAGCGTGGTCTTGCCGGCCCCGTTGGCGCCGATCAGGCCCACGAAGGCGCCCTCCTCGATCTCGAAGCTCACACCCTTCAGGGCTTCGTGCTCCGTGTACTGGGGTTTGAGCAGCAGGCCGAGCGTGCCCTTCCAGCCCTCTTCTTTTTTGCTGGAGCGGAAGGAACGTTTGATGTCGCGAACCGAGATGATGGGGCCGTGGGTGCTCATGGGGCGCTCCGTTCCAGGCGGCGGTTGCCGGTCCAGGTCTTGCCCGTGACTCCGTCGATCCAGGCGTTGTAGCGGGTCTGCACGGGCTTCTGGTCGCCCAGGGTTCCCGGGTCTGTGGCTCGCTCCACGAACGACGGCTCGACGGGAAACGCGCTGATGAGCCGGGGTTCGGCCTGCGCGCCATCGCGGATCGAGTAGATGAGCAGGTGCGTGTTGGGGGTTCCGGTCGGGTGCGGGAACTTCACGAAGTCCGTGCGGATCTCGATCGGCCGGGGCGCCTGCAGCGTCTCGACCAGCCGGATCACTTCCAGGCCCGCAGGCCGCCACTTCAGCAGCTCGTGACTCACCTTCTTGCGGATCGCATCGATGGACCGCTGGGCCGGCGCCGAATCGCGGAGCGCGATGCGGGTCAGGAGCGTGGTGACGTTCCAGAAGAGCGTGCCTCCCGCGGGAGCCGGATGGATCACGGCCGAGCCCAGGGCCAGGCCGCGATCGATTTCGCCGGTGACCCAGCGGGCCCGTTTGTAGCCGTAGGAGGTGCGCAGCAAGCTGAAGAGGTAACCGAAAGTGTGCTCGATGCCCGCATGGACAAAGCGGTCCTGGCGGGCGGGCGCTTTGGCCCAGGCCAGCAGGTTGTCCAGGATGGCGGGCTCGACGATGAGCCCCTTGGCCGATTCATCAAAGTTGATGCTCCGTCCCCAGAGCTCGAGGATTTCGGGCTGGGTGGCGGCCTCGCGGATCTGGCGGCTCAGCACAGGAAGCAGGGCTTCGAGAGTGGGCTCCAGGGGGCGGCCCGCCTGCGATTCTTCGAGGAGCTTGCGGGCCACCGCGGCCCAGGGGCAGTCCTGCGCGGTTTCACCGAGCTCCGTCACGGGACAGGCTGGAAGATCCTGCCGGGCGTGGGCCTGAGGCAGGAAAAACATTCCCAGAAGGACGGCCATGACGCGACGCGCTGTGAATTTCATCGTGTTCTGATTTAACACGACGCAGCAGTTGACTCAATCGGCCTTCTCTTTGCCCAAAGCCTGGTTGAAAGCCGCCAGCGTTCGGTTTCGGGCCTGGGCGTGGTCCACGATGGGTGCGGGGTAGCCGCCTCCGGGGCTTCGCAGTTCAGGAATGTGATGGCGAATGTAGATTTCTTCCGGATCGAACTTTTCGCCCTGCGTCGTGGGGTTGAAGATCCGGAAGTAGGGTTGGGCGTCCACGCCCGTCGAAGCGGACCATTGCCAGTTGCCGTTGTTCACGGCCAGGTCGCCATCCACCAGGTGTTCGCGGAAGAAACGCTCGCCTTCGCGCCAGTCGATGAGCAGGTCCTTGACCAGGAACATGGCCGTGATCATCCGCACCCGGTTGTGCATGAAGCCGGTCGACACCAGCTCGCGCATGCCGGCGTCCACGATGGGGTAGCCGGTGCGGCCCTCGCACCAGGCCCGGAAGGCCTCGGGGTCGTTGCGCCACTTCACGCCGTCGTACTTGGAGTTGTAGTTGCGCTCAAAGACGTGGGGAAAGTGGTGACCGATCATCATGAAGAAGTCGTGCCATAGCAGCTCCGACACGAACGTCTCGCGCTCCTTCTTCGGAGCCTCCGCTTCCATCGCGCAGCGAAGCGCCCAGCGGCACGAAAGCGTCCCCGAGCGGAAGTCCCCCGAAAGTCGTGAGGTGCCACCGTCCACCGCGGGCAGGTTGCGGGTCTCCGAGTAGGTCGCGATGCCCTTCTCCAGGAACTTCTTGAAGCGTGCGCGCGCGGCAGTTTCGCCGGTTTCGGCCATCTGACCCCGGGTTTCGGCCCGGCCCTGTTCAACCAGCACTTCAAGTCTTTGCCAAAGGCCCTGGCTTTGCCCGTCGGGAAACAGCGAATCGTCAAAGCTCTCGGCGCGCGGCACGCCTCGGAGCTCGGGAAGGCCTTCTTCAGCCAGGCGCTTCATCACGGCGTTCTTGTAGGGCGTGAACACGCGGAACGGGGTGCCGCCGCCCGAGAGCACTTCGCTCTCCTCGAAGATCACGTGGTCCTTGAAGGCATGGACCTGGACTCCCTGGTCCTTGAGCCGGTAGCCCGTCTCGGTGTCCCGGGTTCGGCCGTAGGGCTCGTAGTCCTTATTATAGTAGACGGCGCGCGCACTGGTCTGGCGGGCCAGCTCGGGGAGCACCGTCCTGGGATCGCCTTCCCGGAGCAGGATGTCCTTGCCACGGGTCTTGAGCTTTTCGCGAAGGGCCAGCAGTCCGCCGAAGAAATAGGCGTGGGGTTTCTTGCCTGGCGCAAAGTCGTCCAGGGTCCTTGGGTCGATGACAAATACCGGGACGACCTGCGACCACGCCCGGCAGGCTTCAAACAGGGCCGGTTGATCATGCAGCCTGAAGTCCCGTCGCAGCCAGACCAGCGCCTTGCCGTTTTGCATATCGCGCCTCAGGCCTGCAGGAGCCGGTTGTCACGACCCCAGAGCCTCAGGCCCAGGAACAGAAGGGTCATCGAGATGGCGGCCGAAATCCAGAACGGAGCCCCGTGCCACCACTGGAATACGGTCAAACCGCAGAAGGGCCCCAGTGCCCGGGCCAGGGCGGAGACGCCTTGGCTCAGTCCCAAGGTCGCCCCCTGTTCGCGGGGGCCGGCGGACTTCGAGATCAGGGCGCTCAGGCTCGGGTTGATCAGGCCGCTTCCGAACGCCATCACCATGCAGATGAAGAAATACGACGCATAGGTGGGGCCGAAGGGAAACACCAGCATGGTGACGATGTTGAAGGCAAAGCCCGCCAGCAGGAGCTTTCGTTCACCGAAGCGGGGGGCGAGCTTCCGGATCAGGCTGCCCTGGATGAAGGCTCCGGTCAGACCCGACACCATGAGCACCAGACCCGTCTTGTAGCCCGCCATGCCGGTGTCAAAGTCGAATCGGGTCTGGAACAGCAGCGACAGCGTCTGCTCCATGTTCGAAAAGGCGAACGTTGCCAGGAAGAAGGCCAGGAGCAGGAAGCCCAGGTCCGGATGTCCGGCCGCCGCCCGGAGCCGGTCCAGCGGAAGCGGGGAAAGCGAGCGGGCGGCGTGGGTGCCCTTCTCCTCGGGCTTGAGGGATTCGGGCAGGCGGAACACGGCGACCAGGAAGTTCACGCCGCAGATGGCAGCGGCGATCCAGCCGGGTGCCGCCAGCCCGAGCTTGGCCGAAGCGATGCCGCCCAGGGGCGGGCCCAGGGTGAAGCCCAAGCCGAAGGCCGCCCCGATCAGGCCCATGCCCCGCGCGCGCTCCTGCGGGGTGGTCACGTCCGCGATGTAGGCCTGCGCTGCCGAAATGTTGGCGGCAAAAAGCCCTCCGATGGCGCGCGACACGACCAGGATGCGGAAGTCGGGCGCCATCGCGAAGATGGCGTAGGAAATCGCCGAGCCCAGAAGCGAGATCAGGATGACGGGCCGCCGGCCGATGCGGTCCGAAAGCGAGCCCCAGAAGGGGGCAAACAGGAAGGACATGAGCGAGAAGATGGCTCCGAGAACCGAGAGCTGAAGTCCCGTGGCCCCGTAGTGCCGTCCGTAGAGGCCAACCAGGGGGATCACCATGCCGAAGCCGATGAGGTCGACCAGGACCGTGGTGAAGATCACAAAGAGGGGCGAGGTTCGGCGTGCCATGAAGGCCCGACCCTAGCGGATTTGCGGGGACCCTTCAATCGGCAGGCGGACCCGGAAGGTCGACCCCTGTCCCAAGGCGCTGTCGACTTCGATCTGCCCGCCATGGGCCCGGACCAGCTCGTCGGCGATGAAAAGCCCCAGCCCCAGCCCCGTGGTGCCTTCGGCGGTGGAAACCCGCTCGAATCGATCAAAGACCCGGGATTGCTCTCCGGACGGGATTCCGGGTCCCTGGTCCCGCACCTCGAGGATGGCAAAGTCGCCGCTGCGGTAGGTCCGGATCGCCACGGGTTTGCCGGGGGCGAATTTGGCGGCATTGGAAACCAGGTTGACCGCCACCTGCTCGATGCGGTCGGTGTCCCAGTCCCCGAGGAGCTTGGGCGAAAGGTCGCGCTCCACCGGGCACTCCTGCTCCCTGAGCTCAAGCTCCAGGGATTCGATGGCCCGTTCGACCAGGGCCGACAGGTCGCTGGGCTTTCGCTCCAGGGCCAGCTTGCCGTGGCGGATCTTGCTCAGGTCCAGGAGGCGGCTCACCAGGGTTCCCAGGCGGAAAGTCTGGTGGAGGGCGTTGCTGAGCATTCGCTGGATCTTTTCCATGGGCCAGGTGTCCTGGCTCTTCTTGAACAGGATGCGTTCCAGCGATTCGAGGGCCAGATGGGAAGACGCGATCGGGGTGCGCAGCTCGTGGGCCGCCACCGAAATGAACTCGTCGCGGAGCTTGAGGGCGGTTTGTGCCATTTCCTGGGCTTCCTTGGCCGGAGTGATGTCGGTGCAGGCGCCCAGCACCAGGGATTGCCCATGCAGGACCACGTGGCGGCCCTTTTCGGAAAGCCAGTGCACGGATCCGTCGGGCCAAATCACCCGGTACTCGATCTGGTACTCGGTCCCAGGTGCCTGGATCAGGTTCTGGTCGGCGGCGCTGACCCTGAGGCGGTCCTCGGGGTGGACGGCGTCCAGGAATTTTTTGTCATCCCACAAGGGGTCAGGCCCCGGGAGCCCGAAAAGCTTGTGATGGTTGGCCGACACCCGCGTGGGAGTGGTGCGAAGCAGGTCAAATTCGAAGGTGGCCGTGCCCCCGCATTCCAGGGCCAGCTGGAGCCTGCTTTCGGCCAGGGCCAGGGCGTCTGACGCCTGACGCTGCTCTTCGATGTCGTTCAGGGTGCCGACCCACTGGAAGATGCGCCCTTCGGGGTCGCGCACGGGGACTGCCCGGCTCTGGAACCAGCGGTAGGTGCCGTCACGGCCTTTGAGGCGGACGGCATCGCTGAACTCCTGGCCCGTTTTCAGGCACTGCTTCCAGATGTCGTAAGTGCGCTGCCCGTCCTCGGGATGGGTCACGGCTTGCCAGATCGCCTCGGTCACCGGGGCCTCCTGGCCCGTGTAACGCTCCCACTGGCGACTCATGTACAGGGTGTTGTCTTGGGCGTCGTGCACGTACAAGGTGAGCGGCATCGTATCGGCCAGCTCCTTGAAGCGCTGATACGACAGGCTCATCAGCTTCTGCACCCGGCGCGCTTCGTCGGCTTGGCGTTCGGTGACGTCCAACACCAGGGAGAGGGTGGAGAGGAATTTTCCGTTCTTGTCGAAGATGGCTGAATTGAACCACTCGCATTCGATGACCCGACCTTCGCGGGTCAGGTTGCGATTGCGGTGGAGTCCGCCCTGGGTTTCCCCGTCCATCATCTTCTGGATGAGCGCCTGGACTTCGGCAAAGTCGTCCGGATGAATCAGGCCCCAATCCTGCGGGTGCTTGCCCAGGATTTCGTGGGCGGACCAGCCAAAGAGCTGTTCGGCCCGGGGCGACCAGGCCTGAACCTTGAAATCCTCATCCCACTGGACAGAAGCCAGGGGCGAATTTTCAAGATGGAATAGCAGGGAGTGGGTTACGTTCGCTGACAGGTCAGGCGACTTTTGATCAGGCATCCCAGCTCCGAGGCAGTAAATAAGACGGGGTGGGGAAAAGTGGTGGCTTGGGACGGAATCGAACCGCCGACACGCGCATTTTCAATGCGCTGCTCTACCGACTGAGCTACCAAGCCAGCCCAACTGACGAACGAGGTCAGGGGTTACTCAATCCAGGATCAAAAGGCAAGCCCCGATCAAAGATCGTGGCTGGACTGGGGGGCTTGGGTGCCTTTTTGAAGCTTTTCGAGGATGTGCTCCAGCTCGGCCACCGTGTGGATGCGGTAATCGTAGGCGCGGCCGTACTCGAGAATGAGCTTTTCGGCCAACCGCAGGCGCCGAGCGATGGCGGCGCGCTGGTTGGAGGGCACCGGATCGTAAGCGCCGCGCTCGGCCTGGGCCGATTCGGGCTGGGCCGGAACCGAGGCCGGCGCGTGGGCCTGGGCGGGTGGAGCCGGGGGCGAGGGCAGGACCGCTTCGGCTGAGGCCACCTGGCCTGGGGCCTGGGGGGGTGGAGCCGGAGGTGTGGTCTGTGCTTCGGCGCTGTCCGAGCTTTCGCCATCCAGGGTGTCGGGCACCGCGGTTCCGATGGACTCGGTGGCGGCATACGTTTCGGGAGCGGCTTTGGCCTTGCCCGGAATCTTCATCCCAAGTGCGGCGGCCTCAGCCTGGCCTTGGGCCAGCAGCAGGCCTGAAACCATCGCCCAGCAAACTCCCCATCCTCGAACCCCAGTTTGGCGTGCCATACGTCCTTTTTGGGTATGGGAAGCAGGGGGCTTTGTCAACGAAGCCACCCGGGCGCGAGTTGGCCGGGCTTGTCAAAACAGCTGAAATTGGCCGGTTCTTTCAAACTCGAAAAACGCCTCAAGGGTGCGTTTTTCGTTGGGCAAAAGCTCCTGGGGAAGCGCCCCGCGCTCGAAGAAACGGACCTCCAGCGATTCCTCGCTGCACTGCAAGAGCGTGCCTTCCCACTCGCGCGAACTCACGAGCAGCGCAAAGCTGTGGGTGCGGTGCCCGTTCGGGTATTCGACGGTTTCGACGGTGGGGCTGGAGCTGAAGCCGAAGGGCTCCAGGCTCCTGAGCCTGAGGCCGGTTTCTTCTTCCACCTCGCGGACAATGCAACCGTGCAGCGCTTCGCCCTCTTCGGGGTGCCCGCCGGGCAGTCCCCAGAGCCTGAAATCAGGCCGGTGATGCAGCAGGATGCGCCCTCCTGCATCCAGCACGACCGCGCGGACCGATGGCAGGAGAAGCAGGCGCGAGCCCACTACGCTCCTCAGGCGACCCAGGAAACTTTCGGCAAAGGAAAGGGACATGGGCGCGAGCTTAGCGCGAAGCGGGTCGCTTCGTCCTGGTCCGCCTCAGGCGGCCAGGTTCGGGTGCCGTACCAGCCGGGCATGCGCCAGGCGGTCGCGCAGGTCGTGGATCACGCCCTGGGCGCGGTTCCTGCGGTCACGCAGGTTCTTGCTGGCCTGCCGGATGACCTGGTGGCGGAAGTGCACGAACTGGTCGTTGAGCATGGCGCGCCGCCTGCGGCCTTGCCGGGGGTCGAGCAGGTACTGGGTGCTTGCTCCGATGGCAAAGCCCAGGAAAAGAAAGCCGATCGCTGTGGACCTGCGGGGCATGGGTGCGGGCATGGGGTGTCTCCTCAAGGCTGGAGGAGCAACGCGTATGCCGACCCTCCGGGCGCGACTGGTGCCCCGGACCCCGTTGCGTTAAGGTGGGGGCATGCGTAGACGCGGATGGGTGGCGGCTCGGGTGGGTTTTGGAATGCTGCTGGCTTGCGGAGGTGGAACCGCTTCCTGGGCCCAGGTCGAAGCCCAGGCGCCGGGGGATGTGCGACCCGCGCCTTCGTCCGCGCCGACGGACGGGACGATGGGCGGCAAGATCACCAAGACCCTGCCCGAAAAGGACCGCAATGCGCCCCAATTCCACACCGTACCCGGGGACAACCCCGGCGCGGGTTCCGAGGGGCGCCTGGACATGGGCGCGGGCTCCCAGATGGCCGGGGGCCTGCAGATCCCGTTCGGCGGATCGGCCCGTAAAAAGCCCGCGCCTCCCGAGGCCGAGCCTTCTCCCGCCCCCGATCTGGAACCCTGAACCGGACCGTCTCCGTGACGGGGTGGTGGACGCCCTCTTTGGCGTGTGTTACGCCGAGGCCTTCTGCTCAAGCGGAGAGATGGCCGAGTGGTCGAAGGCGCACGCTTGGAAAGCGTGTATACGGTTAACCCCGTATCGAGGGTTCGAATCCCTCTCTCTCCGCCATTTCCAGAAACCTGGCGCCCGCCTGAAAAAGGGCCTGGCCTGAGTGCAGTGCGCGACTGGAAAAGATCTGGGAAGAGTGTGCTGAGTTGGCCTTTCGGGCCGATCAAATGAACGAAGCGTTTGAAGCGGAATTCACCTGGGTGCCCGATGTCGGGGATCTCCCGTCAGAACCGTCTCCAGCTCTGGGAAGGCGAACAGTCACGCAGGTTCCCTGTTCGAGCTTGGAAGCGATCGAGATTTGCCCACCCCATTCGCCAACAGTCTTGAATGCGTGGTGGAGACCAAGCCCGCTGCCCTCGGGCTTACCGAAGGTATTTCCCCTGACTCCGAAGGAGAACTCCCGGCATCACCATGCAATGGTTTCACCATTTCTTAGAAACGCACCCGTTGGCGCATCAGGGTCGAGCGCCAGATCGCAGATCTCTCGAGCTGCTGCTTCCGGTTCCACGGTTGCTGACGCGCCGCCCATCTCGGTTTTCACCCATCCGGGACTGATCGAGTTGCATCGAATTCCCTGAGGGCCCAGCTCGTCGGCAAGTATCCGGGTGATCGCATTCAGCCCCACCTTCGAAATCCGGTACGCTGGGATTCCCGATTCCATTGTGCTGAGTTGGGCGGCCATGCTCGAAATATTCACGATTCTGCCTTGTCCGCTCTGCTTCAGCAGAGGCACGAAGGCTTGGCATACCCGGATCACTCCGAGCGTGTTGGTCTCCCAGGCAGACTGAAAATGTTCCAGGGGTGTTTCCAGGGCGCTTCGCTCTGTGAACTCCCCCGGTATGGTGTTGTCGGGGAGAATGCCT
>CANFHS010000003.1 GCA_947446835.1 Bacteriovoracaceae bacterium | reverse complement strand
GGTGGGCCGCTTGATGGACAGGTCAGCTAGGTTCATGGGTGGGTTCCTTGGATGAAAAGGCGGGGCGATCCGTGGGTGAACCCCAGGATTAAGCCATCCAACCCGTTTTTCAAACGCTCATTTGAAATGCGGCTCCCGAGCCCGGGAATCACATCCCGAACGGTCGGATCGTGCCGGAGTCGGTGTCGGTGTCTTTGCGGGGCACCGCTCGAACCGGGTCGGCGGAGGCGGGCTTGCGGGGAGAGGCCGCTCCTGAATCGCGAGCCAGCGCCGGGTGTCCGTCGGGGTAGAGCTGGGTGGGAGTTTTTTCGAGGCCGTAGGCCAGGTATCCGGCTCCGCCCAGGTCCTGGTTCGACACGACGATCTTGTCATAGCCGCGCGCGGAGCGGTCGCGCCAGGCCCGGAAGCCTTCGCTGAAGGGAATTCCCAGGACCGCGCGCCGAATGAGCTGCTGCTTGGGGTCGCTGTTGAAGCGGTAGCCGATGACCATCACCTTCCTGCCCTGCGGATTCTGGTCCAGCTTGAGCGCCAGGCCCGTGAGGCTTCCGGCCGGATAGACGTGGATCTCCAGGTTGCCTTCCCACTCGATGACGTTCACGGTCTTGCCCGAGCGGCCGACGCCGTCCAGCCGGTCATAGTCGTCGTCCGCGCCGGCACCTTGACCTTGAGCCGAAGGAACCAGCCCCAGAGTCAGGGCGGCCAGCAGGAGGCGAGTCCAGAAGGGAAGAGTGGGGTGAATCCTCATGAGAGGCGTATCGGCCGACGGAGCTTTAAATTTGACTTTTTAAGTCAGGAAATCAAAAGAAGGGCGAACGCTACGTGACACCCGGTGTCACCGGTGCTAGCCCATCCCCAGTTCTGAAAGGGGACAACATGCTTCGTCGATCGGTGTGGGTTGCGGGGTTCTTGGGTTTGTCGGCTTCTCTGGCTCAGGCCGAGGCGGTTCCGCCGCAGGCCCTGTGGATGGACGGCCTGCAGAAGATCCAAGGCACGTTCGTTTTCGACACCATCGCTTCGCCGGGGGGCCTCCGGCAGCAGGATCTCTTTCCGGGCGGCAAGCGGGTCGTGACCCAGGTTTCCCTGAACGAGCTGCCCGCCGATCTGCGCGACAGCCTCAAAAAAGCCGAGCTCCAGCTCACCGTCGAGGGCCCGAGCCAGTTCGAGGCCACCCAGGAACCGAGCCCGGGGCCCCGGGGCAAGCTCCCGTTCCACGGTCACCTTCGCCATTACCATGAGACGGCCAAGGGCAAGATCCGCTACCGCGGCCTTCCGGGCATCGGCAATGAGCAGGGCGACGGCGGCCAGTTCGAAGGTCCGGTTGAGCTGCAGCTGGTCTCCGAGAGCCATTCGGACGCCTCCGACTTCGGGATCTACTCCGAGCGCCAGGCGGGCGAGTTCACCTGGGGCGCAGCCGCCCAGAGCCGCATCACCGCCGAGCTCCGGGCCGTTCCGGCCGGGGCAGCCGACGGCGCAGGGGTGGGCAATGCCCGCCTGATGCGCGGCGGCCGCGAGCTGTTCGTCTACTTCGAGGTGTCGCGCCCCAGCCCGGTGGCGGGAGCCGAAACGCGCCAGTGGATCGGCTCGGTGCGCCTGGTCCGCACGGCACCTGCTGTCCGCCCCTGAGGCGGACCCAGTAAGCCCTTGCCGGAGTTTCTCGCACTGGGCTATATCCCCGCAATATGGCGCAAAAATTCGCGTTCACGATGCAGGGTGTCAGTAAAATCTATCCGCCCAACAAGCAGGTGCTGCGGGACATTTACCTGTCCTATTACTACGGCGCCAAGATCGGGGTGCTGGGTCTGAACGGCGCAGGCAAGTCCACGCTGCTCAAGATCATGGCGGGCCAGGAGAAGAACTTCAACGGGACCGCCCAGCCCGGCGAAGGCATCACGGTGGGTTACCTGCCGCAGGAGCCGCAGCTCGACGCGCAGAAGAACGTGAAGGACAACATCCTGGACGGCCTCGGCGAACTGGCCAAGTGGCTCAAGCGCTTCAACGAGATCGGCGAAGCCTTCGCGGATCCGGACCTCGATCCGGACAAGATGGAAAAGCTCCTGGCCGAACAGGCGGACCTCCAGGAAAAGATCGAGCACAAGAACGGCTGGGACGTGGACCGCACGCTCGACATCGCCATGGATGCCCTGCGCTGCCCTCCCGGTGAGTGGGCCGTCGGCCAGCTGTCCGGTGGCGAAAAGCGCCGCGTGGCGCTGGCCCGGCTGCTGCTTTCCAAGCCCGACATCCTCCTGCTCGACGAACCGACCAACCATCTGGACGCCGAGTCGGTGCTCTGGCTGGAGCGCTTCCTCCAGAAGTACGAGGGCACCGTGATCGCGGTCACCCACGACCGCTACTTCCTGGACAATATCGCCGGCTGGATCCTCGAGCTGGATCGCGGTCACGGCATCCCGTTCGAAGGCAACTACTCGTCCTGGCTGGAGCAGAAGTCCAAACGGCTCGAGATGGAAGAAAAGCAGGAGACCAAGCGGCAGAAGACCCTGGAGCGCGAGCTCGAGTGGATCCGCCAGTCGCCCCGCGCCCGCCAGGCCAAGTCCAAGGCCCGCGTGGCCTCCTACGAGAAGCTCCTGGCCGAGGAGTCGCAGAAGCGCGACGAGGACATCGAGATCCAGATTCCGCCCGGGCCTCGCCTGGGGAACCTGGTCATCGAGGCCAACAAGATCTCCAAGGCCTACGGCGACAAGGTGCTGTTCCAGGACCTGTCGTTCAACATCCCGCCCGGTGCCATCGTCGGCGTGATCGGCCCGAACGGCGCCGGCAAGACCACGCTCATGCGCATGATCACCGGCCAGGAAAAGCCCGACAACGGCGTGCTCCGCATCGGCGAAACCGTCAAGCTGAGCTATGTCGACCAGTCGCGCGACACGCTGAACGGCGAGAACACCGTTTGGGAAGAGCTGTCGGACGGCAAGAACGAGGTCATCATGCTGGGCAACCGCGAAGTGAACTCGCGCGCCTACTGCGCCCGCTTCAACTTCAGCGGCGGCGACCAGCAGAAGAAGGTCGGCCAGCTTTCGGGCGGTGAACGCAACCGCGTCCACATGGCCAAGCTGCTCAAGAGCGGCGGCAACGTGCTGATCCTCGACGAACCGACCAACGACCTTGACGTGAACACGCTCCGTGCCCTGGAAGAAGGCCTGCTGAGCTTCGCCGGCTGCGCGATCGTGGTTTCCCACGACCGCTGGTTCCTGGACCGCATCTGCACGCACATCCTGGCCTTCGAGGGCGACTCGAACGTCGTGATGGTCGAAGGCAACTTCCAGGACTACGAGGCCGACAAGGTCCGCCGCCTGGGACCGGATTCGGTCAACCCGCACCGGATCAAGTTCAAGAAGCTGACCCACTGAGAAGCGGTTAGGAAAATTTCACCTGGGGAAGTTTTGAGTTTCCGGGCGGGCGTGTTAGCGCCGTGCCCGATGAAATCTCGAGCCTTCCCCAGGTTTTTTCCGGGTCTGATCGTCCTTGCGTTCCTGATGGGAGCGCCAGCCCAGGCCGTCCTGCCGGCGGATCTTGCCGGCGGTCCGGCCAATGGGCCCGTGGCCTACCGCTTCGGCAGCGAGTGGGGCCGACGCAAGCCCACGCCCCAGGATCTGGCGGATCCTTCCACGCCGATCGCCAAGGCGCTGGGTTCGGCGGCCCGTTGGCGGGGCTCCTCGCGCTCGGGGACCGCGTTTTACCTGGGCAAGTTCGCCGGTCGGCACCTGATGGGCACGAACTTCCATGTCATTGAAGGCACTCCTTGCGTGGAAAAGGCGCTCTTCGGGAGCCGGCGGAATTCGGCCGATTTCATGGCGCTGAAGAAGAAGTTCGGCTGCCGGCAGGAGCTGGGCCGGTGGCGGGATATCGAGTTCGCGATCTTCGAGATCCAGGTCAAGCCCGAGGAAGAATCCCTCCTGAAGGGCGTGGGTGTGGTCGCCGCGTTCGATGACAAGCTTGAACAAGGCCAGATGCTCCTGGGCGCGGGCTATGGCATCGCCGACAACGACAAGCTGGAAGAGCGCCTGTCCCTGGATTCCGATTGCCGGGTCCTGTCGGGTACCGAGGACTTCCGCTTCCTGATGGATCCGGATCGCATGAATCCGGCCGGTTACCAGGTCTGGTCGTTCGCGCATGGCTGCGACGCGGGTCACGGGGACTCGGGCACGGCGTACCTGGATCGCACTTCGGGCAAGTGGGTCGGGCTCCTCTGGACCGGCGCATTTCCGGTGAGCCCGGAAATGCGCGACTCGGCCCGGATCGATGAGCTGATGCGCGCCCAATCCGGGAAGATCTGGAGCCAGGCCAACTACGCGGTTCCCGTGTCCCGGATCCGGAGCTACCTGGAAGAGCAGCTGGCCGCGGGCAAGGTCAAGGCTGAGGACGTTCCAGCGCTGCAGGCATTCCTGCGGCAGGAAGACCAGAACCGCTGA
Source organism: Bacteriovoracaceae bacterium (assembly GCA_947446835.1). Classification (GTDB taxonomy): domain Bacteria; phylum Bdellovibrionota; class UBA1018; order UBA1018; family UBA1018; genus CANFHS01. The sequence goes on along the minus strand of CANFHS010000003.1, from coordinate 22,591 downwards.
GGCTCCTGCTTCAAAATCCCGCGGTCCAGCCCAACGCGACGGTGAGGTGGGTGGTGGCCTTGAGCGAGTCGGTGCCAAAGCCCCCGTCATAGCGGAGGCCCAGGTTCAGGGCCCCGCCTTTGGGCTGGAACTTGAACCGGGCCCCGATTTCGGGGGTCAGGACGAACTGCCAGCCGATCTCCTTGGTCGTGATGGCGCCGATGGCCAGCTCCCGGAGGCCGTAGATGGCTCCGGCGCCGAGTCCCACGTAGGGGAACATCTTCCCGCTGGTCTGCGGGACTTCGTAGCGGAGCTGCAGGGTGAGCGGAATCGCGTCGACCGCGCGGTACAGGCGGCCCGTGATGTCGGTGCCCTGGTAGTTGAAGGTCGCGCTGTCCTGGACGTTCCGATAGTACTGCCAGCGGATCGCGAAGCCCCAGCTCAGCTTCGCGCCTTCCCGGGGGTTCGAGAACCATTCGAAGCCCAGGCCCCGGAAGCTGACCGAGTGATCCACGAAGTCGCCGGTGGACGAGGTCGGAAAGCCGATGAGGTAGTTGAAGGTGAAGTTTCCTTCCCCTTCCTCCTGCGCCAGGGCCGGGGTGGAAAGGACGAGCAATCCCAACGCTGCGAACAGCACTCGTGCAATTGGCTTCATGGCTGGCTCCGCTTGAAGTAAGGCGACTGCGTGAAGGCCTGGTCGATGTTCGTCTGGATGCGGGTCTTCACATCGGTCGTACCCGAGGTGTCGAGCAGACCGTTGATGACGGCCAGCCAGACCGAGGGAATCTTCTTCGTGGCATCGTCCTTCCCTGTCGGGTTGGTGGCATTGATGAGCAGGGAACCGTAGGTCGTGGTGACGGTGTAGGGCACCGCGGAGGGCGCGTATCCCACGGTGGCGCCGTAGGGCGCGTAGTAGCCGCCATAGTAGCCGTACCAGGAGCTGTAATAGACGTCCGTCTGGGTGGTGGTCAGCTCGGAGACCTCCAGGAAGAGGTCGGGCGTATCCCCCTTGTTCGGGATCTGCGTGTAGCCCCGGCTGTTCATGTTGGTGGCGATGCGATCCAGGATGAACTGGCTCAGCTCGGGCGTCAGCGTGACGGTGGTGCTGGTTCCGGTGCCGGTCCCTGTTCCTGTCGTGGAGCCGGTGGTGACCGCCTTGGGGTCCTGCACCACGACCACCGCATCGGGCAACGAGTAAGTCCGGGCCTCGGCGAACTTGAAGGAGGTCTCAGGCCGGGTGGCCACGACGTCCAGCTCGGCCGCGGTCTGCGGCGTATCGACGCCGCAAGCGGAGAGCAGGCCGGTGGTGGCCATCAGCGCCAGGAAGTCTCGGATCCAACGGGATGAGCAGGTCGGCATGGTTTCCGACCGGCTGCAAACTTCAGACCTCAGCTTTCGCCGCGGCTGCGTGCGGCGAACTTGGCCATCTGCTGGATGGTGGTTCGGAGGCTCTCGATTTCGCCTTCCTGGCGCAGGTCGCCCAGTCCGAGCTCGTGGATGGCCAGGCCCGAAAGAGGCACGCCGTAGCGCTTGAGGAAGTAATGGGCCGAGAGCACGGCGGTGCGCCGGTTGCCGTCCTTGAACACGTGCGACAGCACGAGTCCCACATAGGTGTCGATAGCCGCATCCACCGTGGCTCCCCGCTCGGCCAGCTCGGTCGCCTGGTGCAGGCGGTCGCGCGTGGCTGGAACCGGGTTGGCGATCAGGGCGATCGTTTCGACCCGCCCCGACGGCAAGGTGAGGGTGACCGGTTCCTGACGCCACGGGTCGGCATTTTCAGGCAGGCCGCACACAATGCGATTGATCCGGGCCAGTTCCGTGGTGGTCAGCAGGGCCCGGTGGGCAGCCAGGCTCTCGGCAACCTCGATTCCGCGTTCAAAACGCGCTCTTTCCAGCTGTTTTTTAAGGGATTCTGGCGGTCCGGAATTTTCCATGGAAACCCAGGATCGGGGAAGCGGACGACCCCGTCAAGGCTTTGTGTGTCGAGCGGGATGAAGGGCTCTATGGTAAAATCCAACTCAGCGAGGATCGGGTGGAGCACGACGATTATCCCAGACCTATCAACTCAGGAAGTGGACCGTTCGAAGAAGAACAGTCTGGCGGGGATGTCGCGCTCGAGGACGGACGGCCCAAGCCCAAGGAGCCGCGTCGCTTCGCGGTCCTGCTCCACAACGACGACTACACGACCATGGAATTCGTGATCCAGGTCTTGCGGAAGTTCTTCCGGAAGACGCAAGAAGAAGCTCTCGAGATCACCATGAAGGTGCACCACGAAGGTCGGGGCCTGGCGGGCATCTATACCAGTGACATCGCCGAGACCAAGGTGGCCCAGGTCGAAGAGTACTCCCGTTCCAATGGTTTCCCGCTTCGCGCCAGCGCGGAGCCCGTCTAGGAGGTTTCCCATGATCGGCAAGCGAGCTGAAGCGGTCCTGAACCGGGCAGTCCGGAGAGCCATCGAGAACGAGCACGAGTACTTCACGCTCGAGCACGTGCTGTGGGCGTTGCTGCAGGAAGAGGAAATCCTGGACGCGATCCGGGCCTGCGGCGGCGATCCCGACGAGCTCGAAACCGAGCTGGACACCTACCTGCTGCGCGAGGTGCCCAAGGCCCCCCGTTCCACCGGCGACCCCGCCGTGGACGAGGTGGCCTCGGCCGACCAGACGGCCGAGCATCCCGTGGCGACCTTGTCCATCCAGCGGCTCATCCAGCGGGCCCTGTTCCATGTGCAGTCGGCCGGCAAGGACGAGATCACCCCGGTGGACCTGTTCGTGGCGCTGTTCCAGTGCAAGGATTCGCAGGCACTTCACCTGCTCCAGCTCCAGGGGCTGGAGCGGCTCGACGTGCTGAACTTCGTGAGTCACGGCATCCGCAAGGACACCGACCAGCCCGTCAACGACGAAGGGATGGAGCCTGAAAGCGAGGAGGGGACGGGCGAGGGCGGCGGATCCGGTGGCAAGGCCGGACAGGACCCGTTGCGCCTGTACACCGTGGACCTGAACGAGCGGGCGCGCAAAGGCAAGATCGACCCCCTGATCGGCCGGCAGTCGGAACTGGACCGCATGATCCAGACCCTGTGCCGCCGGCGCAAGAACAACCCGCTGCTGGTGGGTGAGGCCGGCGTGGGCAAGACCGCGCTGGCCGAAGGCCTGGCGCTCAGGATCGTCGAGGGCAACGTGCCCTCCATCCTCCGCGAGTCGGCCGTCTACTCGCTGGACCTGGGTGCCCTGTTGGCGGGCGCCAAGTTCCGCGGCGACTTCGAGCAGCGGTTGAAGCGCGTGCTCGGCGCCCTGGAACAGAAGAAGGAAAAGGGGATCCATCCCATCCTGTTCATGGACGAGATCCACACGCTGATCGGGGCCGGTTCGGTTTCGGGCGGGGTGCTGGACGCGGCCAACCTGCTCAAGCCCCTGCTGGCCCAGGGCGAGCTGCGATGTATCGGCTCGACCACCTACGCCGAGTACCGGAACGTGTTCGAGAAGGACAGTGCCCTGGCCCGCCGGTTCCAGAAGATCGACGTGGTGGAACCTTCCATCGACGAGGCCATCCAGATCCTCAACGGGCTCAAGTCGCGTTTCGAGGAGCACCATCTGGTGCGGTACACGCCCGAGGCCATCCGTGCTTCGGTCGAGCTCAGCTCCAAGCACCTGACCGACCGCTTCCTGCCCGACAAGGCCATCGATGTGATGGACGAGGTCGGCGCTCGTGCCCGTCTGGCGCGCAAGTCGGACGATCCGGAAGGAGTGCCCGTCGAGATCGATACGCCCCAGATCGAGGACGTCATCGCACAGATCGCGCGCATTCCGGCGCGCTCCGTTTCGACGAGCCAGAAGGCCCGCCTGAAGAACATGGAGCGCGACCTGAAGCTCACCATCTTCGGCCAGGACGAGGCCATCGAGGCCATCGTCACGGCCATCCGCCTGGCGCGCTCCGGCCTGCGCAGCGGGGACCGTCCGGTTGGCTCGTTCCTGTTCGCGGGTCCGACCGGGGTGGGCAAGACCGAGCTGTCCAAGCAGCTGGCCCACGCGTTGGGGGTGCCGTTCCTGCGTTTCGACATGTCCGAGTACAGCGAGAAGCACACGGTGTCGCGACTCATCGGAGCGCCTCCGGGCTACGTGGGGTTCGAGCAGGCCGGACTCCTCACCGATGCCGTGCTGAAGAACCCGCACGCGGTGGTGCTGCTCGACGAGATCGAGAAGGCCCACACGGACATCTGGAACATCCTGCTCCAGGTCATGGATCACGGGACCCTGACCGACAACAACGGGCGCAAGGCCGACTTCCGCAACACCATGCTGCTCATGACCTCGAACGTGGGCTCCCGCGAGGCCGAGCGCCGGCCGCTGGGGCTGACCGGCGAGGCGCTCAACAGTTCGGCAGCGCAGAAGGCCGTGGAGCAGGCGTTCTCGCCCGAGTTCCGAAACCGCCTGGACGCCATCGTCCACTTCAAGCCCCTGGACCCGCTGGTGGTGGCTCAGGTGGTGGGCAAGCAGCTGCTGGAGCTGGAAAGCCAGCTCCTTGCCAAGGGCGTGGAGATCGAGCTCGACGGCGAGGTCCGCGAATGGCTGGCGCAGAAGGGTCACGATCGCCGCATGGGCGCGCGTCCCTTGAATCGGCTCATCCAGGACCGAATCAAGAAGCCGTTGGCCAACGAGGTGCTTTTTGGCAAGCTCGAGAACGGCGGACGGGTGAAGGTGACGCTGAAGAACGGCGAGCCGCACTTCGAGTTCTTTGCCCAGGAGTCGCCAGGCAGCTCAGAAGAGGCGAAGGCCGAGGCCCTGAGTCCGTCCAAGTAGTTCGAGGAAGTCGTCGCGGTCCAGCTCGCGGGCCCCGAGCCTTTGCATGTGCGGAGTGACCATCTGGATGTCCATCCAGCCGGCTCCGCGCTCGGTCAGGTGCTGCACCAGATGGAGGAGCGCCACTTTCGAGGCGTTCGGGCGCGTGTGGAACATGCTTTCGCCCGCGAAGACGCCCGCCACTTCGACGCCATAGACTCCGCCCACCAGCTCGTCGCCTTCCCAGCATTCCGCGCTGTGCGCGTGTCCCAGCCGATGAAACTCGAGGTAGGCCCGCTCCATTTCGTCGGTGATCCAGGTGTGGGCGGTTTCTCCCGGGTCCACCGAACCGGGTTGGCCGGGGCGCGGGACGTCGGCGCAGTGCGCGATGACCTCTTCGAAAGCCGTGTCGATCGTGAGGCGATAGGGGTGCTTCTTCAGGAACGCTTTCAGGGAGCGGGGCAAATGGAGGCGCGCAAATTCGAGAATGCCGCGTCTGGGCGGGCAGAACCAGGCCAGCGGGTATCCCTCCATGGGCCAAGGGAAAATCCCCTGGCGGTAGGCCAGGAGCAGGGACTCGGGATGGAGGTCGCCACCGAGTGCCACCAGCCCTTCGGGTCCGGCGAGGCGGGGGTCGGGAAAGCGCAGCACGGGCATCTCTTGATTCTCTGCGAAAAAACGCAGCAACGCTGAGTGTCAATCTTTTTTTGAAGAGCTTCCTTGAGAAATTGCGTTTTGCGACATACCAACGCAGGCAGCTCTCTGGGGAGGGGGCCCATCATGAAATCCATTTATGGGGTATTGCCTGCGTTGATTGCGCTGGTCGGCAGCTCGGCATTCGCTTCCGATAGCGTCGGGTTCGACAAAAAATACTTCACCATCGGTTCGGTGCAGATGGTCCAGGAATCCGAGACCCGGGACGTCCTGTCGCCCGAGCTCATGGACGGACCGCTGGCTCTGCCGGGCGATCCGGTCAGCTCGGACGTTTCGCTGAACGAGGTCGTCAACCTCGGCCTGCAGCTATGGAAAATCGTCGAAAACAACAAGCCGGTGGTCAATGTGACCGAGGCTCCCCGCGCCAGCGCATTGCCCAAGGGCGCGGACACCTGGCTGCAGCTGGCTGGGTGGCAGAACCCCAGTTCCAAGGTGTTCCGGGTGCGTTTCACGAACCTGTACGGCATCACGGTCATCGATTTCCGGTACCGGGTCAGTTACACCTTCGGCGGCGGCCTGGGAGGCAAAGGGGCCTACCTGGCCAACGTGAGCGTGGTTCCGGCCGACCTGGTGGTGGCCTGGGGCTACAAGTTCAACGCTTCGGTCGAGGTGGGCGATGTGGTCAACGCCGGCACCAGCCTGAGCCCCGTGGCGGGCATGGGGCTGCTGGTTCGTTGGCAGATCGACACCGTGCTGAAGCATGACCGGGGAACCGGCCAGTTCTTTGTCCGGGGTGACGGGGGGTTCAAGGACCTCACCGATGGCTCCTTGAACTGATCTGACCCCAGCTTCAAGAAATTCCTCGGGTGGGATGAGTCTTTATGATAAGGCTCGTCCCATTCGAATTTTTGAGGAGATTTCCGAAATGTCCCAGACCGCGACCGCAACCTCGACTGCTTCCGCCAAATCGCGCAAAACCATCCGCAAGGAAGGTCGCGAGAAGCGCATCCAGAAACTCGCCACGGACGCCGACTTCCGCAAAGCGTACTTCGAAGGCAAGTCCAAGCGCGCGAACGATAAAAAAGCCGCTTTCCGCAAGAAAAAGAAGAACAAGAAGTGATCGGTCAGGTCTGACCTGATCCCTCTTTTCTGAAGGATTCCGGGCCCGCCGGGTTGAACCCGCGGGCCCGTTTTTTATGACTTCGACCCCCCCAGAACGGTTTTTCAAGGGCTGGGCCAAGCCCGGTCCGGCGGCCCCGGCGGGCCTGAGTCCGGACGAGGGCGAAACCCTCGACGCCTTGAGCGGCCATTACCGGATTTTCCAGTACCGCGCCGGCCACCGGTTTTCGACCGACGACCTGCTGACTGCCTGGTACGGCACGTCCTGGGTGCCCCGGGCAGAGCGGGTCCTCGACCTGGGCAGCGGCATCGGATCGGTGGGGATGACGGCCGCCTGGCGCCTGCCAGGAGCCCGGTTCACCACCATCGAGGCCCAGGCCATCAGTGTGCGGCTGGCGCGCAAGTCGGCCGCCTACAACGGGCTTCTGGATCGGTACGAGATCCGCGAGGGGGACTTCCGGGATCCCGGTATCCTGGCCGAAAACGAGTGCTTTGACCTGATCCTGGGCAGTCCTCCCTACTTTCCGGAGGGCACCGGGCCCGTTGGCGACCACCCGCAGAAGGTGGCCTGCCGCTTCGAGCTCCGGGGCGACGTGACCGATTACTGCGCCGTGGCCGCGCGCCACCTGGACTGGGGCGGGGTGTTTGCCGGGGTGTTCCCGGCCGCCCAGCGCGAGCGGGTGGAAAAGGGAGTGCGCGAGGCGGGCGGGACCCTGGTCCGCACCCGGGACATCGTGTTCAAGGAAGGGGAGGCGCCCCTCCTTTTCGTGTTCCTGATGATGCGTCAGGACCACCTGCCCGAAGGCCTCCGGGGTCGCACCTGGAAGGAGCCGGCCCTGGTCATCCGCGACGCGAGCGGCGCCGTTCATCCCGAGTACCAGGCGGTGAAGCTTTCGTTCGGATTTCCGCCGTAGATCGGGGCCCCCCCTTGCCCCTAGAATGGGGACATGACCTTCAAATCCATTCGCGACACGCTTTTCCTGCGGAGCTGGTCCTTCCTGAAGGTTCCGATGATCTGGGCCTGTCAGCCCTGGGTCCTGGAGCTGGACGAGCGGCGTTGCGTGGTCCGGTTTCCCCTGCGGCGCTTCACCCGCAATCACCTGGGTTCGATGTACTTCGGGGCGCTCTCGGTGGGTGCCGACGTGGCCGGCGGGCTGATCGCGATGCGCCAGATCCAGGCACAGGGCGATCGGGTTTCGCTCGTGTTCAAGGATTTCAAGGCCGAGTTCCTGAAGCGGCCCGAGGCGGATGTGCACTTCACCTGCGTGCAGGGCGAGCAGATCCTGGAGCTGGTGCGCAAGGCCACCGGGTCGGGCGAACGCGAAAACCTTCCGGTGGAGATCACGGCCACTTGTCCGTCGATTTCCGGGGATGAGCCGGTGGCGCGCTTTGTCCTGACCCTGAGCCTGAAGCGCAAATCAACGCGGTGAGCGGGCCCGAAGCTCGGCCTGCGGCGCCTGTCCGGCGCGCACCGCGCCCGAGCCGGTCTGGACCAGGGTCGGGGCCTCGGGGGTGGCGTTTCGGATGGCCTCGGAACGCCAGGCCAGTGCCGCGGTCCGCATGCGTTCGCACTGGAGCGGGTCGATGCCCGTGGAGTCGCGGTAGATCACCGGGTTCATCAGGTTATCGCGCTCGTGGCGGTGATCCAGGTTCAGGTAGTGGCCCAGCTCGTGGGCCAGCAGGTTGGCATTGCGGGCAAAGGTTCCTTCCAGCACGGTACCGGCCGGCCGGTCGCCCGGCATCATGGTCCAGGCGTTGGCGCCGTCCTTGCCCAGCCCGCCGTCACGGTTCCAGGGTCCGGTGGTGATGACCACCAGCCGGGTGGGGTCCTCGAAGCGGCTCCGGATCGGGTCCAGCTCGACCATCCGGGATGGCTGGTAAACCAGGCCGCTCTCGCGGGGCACTGCGGTCTGGAACTGCTCCAGGCGGAACTCGATGGAGCAGCGCGAATAGATGGCGTTCACCGCCGAGACCAGGGCGCGGGTTTCGGCTTCCTGGAGGACGGGTGATCCGCCGGGCTCACGGTAGGACACATACTTCAGGGCCAGGATCATGGGCTTCAGGCGGGCGGCTTCGGGTCGGCCCAGGGGCCCCTCCGCCGGCTGCGCCGGAGCGGCGTGCAGGAAGGCCGCACTCCACAGGGCGGCGATTCCGAGGGACCGGAACTGCAACTTCATTCGGCTCCTCCCGTGAGCGTCGGAAGCATGGAGCCCTGTCCATAGGGCTCCGGACCTTCAGGATGCACGAGTGCCCGGTGCGAAACAAGCGATGCGCCAAAAATACACAACGCGAGGTGATTATTTCAGGGGGCGACTGGAATTTGACGAAGCTGGCTGCTGGCCCGCTCGAAGACGGCATCGAACATCGGCTCGGTCAGCCGACCGGTGAAGGTGTTCTGCTGGCTGGGGTGGTAGGACATGAGCAGCAGGCGGTCGTCGGGAAGCACCATTTCGGCACCGTGCCCGAAGCGCGGCCGCGGGCGGCCATGGCCGAGCTGCTCCCAGAGCCCGTGGAGGGCGATCTGGCCCAGCACCACGACGACGCGCACGTTTGCCAGCAGCTGCAGCTCCTGGTGAAGGTGGCGCGCGCACCGCGAAAGCTCGGAGGGCAGCGGCTTGTTGTCGGGGGGCGCGCAGCGGGCCACGCAGCTGACCCAGGCGTCGCGGAGCTCCAGGCCGTCGTCGCGGCGGGTGGAGCCAGGCTGATTGGCGAAGCCCGCCTTGTGGAGGGCGCGGTAAAGCCAGTCTCCCGAGCGGTCGCCGGTGAAGATGCGTCCCGTGCGGTTGGCGCCGTGGGCAGCGGGGGCCAGGCCGATCACCAGGAGCCGCGCGCCGGGGTCACCGAAGCCGGGGATGGGTTTGCCCCAGTAGTCTTCGTCCTGGTAGGCGCGGCGCTTGTCGCGGGCCACCCGGGCGCAGTGCTTCCGCAGCCGGGGGCAAGCGTCGCAGGCGATGATCCGTTGGCGGAGCGCTTCGAGTCCTGCTCCGGCGGGCCCAGGGTTCATGGTCGCGTCTTAGCACGAACCTCCCGCGCGACGCGAGGAAACGGCAGCACGCCGGGAGGCTTGACCTCCTCGACCAGGACCCGCACCAGGTCGGTGGCCCAGTGGAAGGCGTTGTGCGACGAGATCTTCCCTTTCATCGCGTTCATGCGTGCGGCCTTTTCGGCGACCGGGAGGGTCACCCCCCGGGCGATGGCGTCGGCCACTTCCTCGATGTTGTAGGGGTTCACCAGCAGCGCTTCGGAAAGCTCCCGGCTGGCGCCCGCGAACTTGGAAAGGATCAGGACCCCGCGTTCGGGCGCCTGGCACCACACGTATTCCTTGGCCACCAGGTTCATGCCGTCGTGCAGGGAGGTCACCAGGCAGAGGTCGCCCAGCTGGTAGAAGTACTGGATCTCATCCCACTCATGGTGCTGGGCCAGCAGCTGGATAGGTAGCGCGCCGTTGGCACCCGGGGCGAAGCGGTCGTTGATCCGCTGCGCGGTGTGCTCGATCTCGAGCGCCAGGTTCCGGTAGGCGGGGATGTGCGTGCGGGAAGGCGATCCCATCTGCACCAGCGTGAAGCGGCCCACATACTCGGGGTGCTTCTCCATGAAGCGCTCCACGGCCAGCATGCGTTCGGCGATTCCCTTGGTGTAGTCCAGGCGGTCCACGCCCACGGCCACGATCTCGGCCTGGATTCCGTACCGCTCGCGCAGGGCCTGGCGCTCGGGCACATCCAGGGTGCGCACGGGCGAAGTGTCGATCCCGATCGGGAACGCGCGGACCAGGGTCTCGTGCCCGCCCACCGTCACCGAGAACCGCTCGCGGTCGATGCGGGCCTCGAGCGCCCGGTCGCAGGTCTCCAGGAAATTGTTGCAGTGGTACTGGGTATGGAATCCCACCACGTCGGCGCCCAGCATCCCGTTCAGCAGCTCGCGCCCCCAGGGACAGATGCCGAAGGCCTCGGGGTTGGGCCAGGGAATGTGCCAGAACAGGCAGATCCGTGGGGCATTGCTTTTTTCCCGCAGGAGGCGGGGAAGCAGGGCAAAGTGATAGTCCTGCACCAGCATCAGGGTGTGCTCGTTGAGCGATTCGGCGGGAAGCGCGTCGGCGAACTTGCGGTTCACGGTCTGGTACTGCTCCCAGTCCGACAGGCGGAACGTGGGTCGCTGGTGTGCCAGATGGCACAAGGGCCAAAGGCCCTCGTTGGAAAGGCCATAGTAGTACCCCTGCTCTTCCTCGGGAGTCAGCCAGACGCGCTTCAGCCGGTAGCTGGGGTTGCCGGGCGGGACGTTGATCAGGCCCGACTCGTTGGCGGTTTCGCGGTCGGCATTTCCGCTGCCATGGCCGATCCAGAGTCCGCCGCAGTTCCGCACGATGGGTTCGAGAGCGGTCACCAGTCCGCTGGCGGGACGCAGCACCTTGATCTTTCCGTCGGTCTTCTGGTGGATGTAGGGCTCCCGGTTGGCAAAGATCACCACCTCGCGCCCTTGCAGGTAGGTCTTGAGCCGATCCAGCAGCGGCGTTGTCGAATCCGTGGCGGGCGAGGCGAGCCGTGAGCCGAAGGGGCTGCGCAGGGGAAGCTTCAGGATGCGCGCCGTGATCTGGCCCACGTCCTCGGAAAACGGCAGGCCCTTTTCCGGCCTTTCTGCCACGGACTTTCCCGCGGTGCTCTGGCGGAGCGCCCTGTAAAGGGTCAGGGCATAACGCATGAGCCAGGCATGGATCTGCGAGGCCACGAGTGCCGTGACCAGTCCGAAGCCCAGCAGGCTCAGCACGAACGTGTGCAGGAAGCCGTTGCGGAAGAGGACCTGCAATGGCCCCCGGTCCTGCACGATCCAGAGCGTGCCTCCGGGCGGGGGCGTGGCCGCTTCGATGCCATGCACCCGTGCCGAGAGCTCGCCGATCTGGACGTTCGCGTTGGCATTACCGCCCGCCCTGGGCACCTTGGCCAGGTGGCCGTCGCAAAGCCCGTCCGCGCCGGGAAGGTCGGGGGTCAAGGCGGCCAGCCGATCGTTCTGGCACACCACGAGGGCGGCCACCGGCTGGCCAGCGGCGACGCGCCTCAGGTAACGACCCAGGCGCGCCTCGTTGCCGGGGCTCAGGAGCTCGGGCAGCAGTGCGCCGGCCGAGGTGGCCAGCGTGGTGGCGCGGAGATCGAGCTCCCGCACCGCCTTGCTTTTTTCGCGGACGCCATCGAACCAGCCCAGCACGAGGGACAGGACGAGGAAAGCCGTGATGAGGAACCAGGGAGGTCTCTTCATGCGCGGCGGGGGTGGCTGCAACCCTCGTGCCCGAGGTTCAATCCTGGCGTTGGCTTCTCCTTTGCTCCTCTTCCGGGGTCACGAGGAGATGCGCGGATGGGGCAACTGGACTACGGCGTCATAGGGAACTGCCAGGTTTCGGCTCTGGTCAGTCGCCGTGGCAAGGTGGCCTGGTGCTGCATGCCGCGGCTGGACTCGCCCTCCATCTTCGCGTCGTTGCTGGACGAGGAGATGGGTGGCGGCTGGTCCATCGAGCCCGCGCCCGATTCGTCGGGCATCCCCTGGGAAACCCGCCAGCATTACCTCCGGAACACGAATGTGCTGGTCACGGTGTGGTCCAGCGGAAGGGGGGATTCCTTCGAGATCATCGATTTCATGCCGCGCTTCGAGCGGGAGCATGGTTACCACCGACCCTCGCAGCTGATGCGCGTGGTCCGACCTCTCCAGGGAATCCCGCGCATCGTGGTGAGGCTGCGGCCCCGGTTCGACTACGGCCGCGAGGAGCCCAGGATCACGCCCATCACCGGCGGCGCGGTCTACCAGGGACAGGACACCACGCTCTTCCTCAAGTCCGATGCGCCCATCACCTACGTGCTGCAGGAGTCCGCGTTCGATCTCAAGGAATCCCTTCATTTCGCGCTTTCCTACGGCGCGCCGTTCGAGGGAACGCTGCGCTTTGACGTCGAGGAGCAGCTGGACCGGACCATCGCCTACTGGCGCCAGTGGGCCAAGCACTGCAACATCCCCTTCGAGTTCCAGAACGAGGTGCTGCGCTCGGCGCTGGCGCTGAAGCTCCATATCTACGAGGACACCGGTGCCATCATCGCCGCGACGACCACCTCGATTCCCGAAGGTCCCGAGCCGGGGCGCTGCTGGGACTACCGGTTCTGCTGGCTCCGGGATGCCTACTTCGTGGTCAGTGCCCTGAACCGGCTGGGGCAGTTCGAGGAGATGGAGCACTTCATCCGCTACCTCCAGAACCTCTGCGCCTCGGAGCCCTCGAGGATCCTGCAGCCCGTGTACGGCATCGGTGGCGAGAAGGTCCTGGTGGAGCGCGAGCTTCCCTGGCTGCGTGGATTCCGCGGACTGGGTCCGGTGCGGGTGGGCAATGCCGCCTACAAGATGGACCAGCACGACGTGTACGGCGAGATGGTGCTGGCCATCACGCCCACCTTCTTTGATCGCCGGCTGGATCGTACCGACCAGGGCCAGGCGCTGGCCAATGTGCAGCAGCTCATCGAGCAGGCGGTCCACTGCTTCGATCTTCCGGATGCGGGAATCTGGGAGTTCCGCGGCACCAAGAAGCACTCGGTGTTCTCGAAGCTCATGAACTGGGCCGCGGTGGACCGGGGCATCCGCATCGCGGGTCATATCGGAAGGCACGACCTGGTGGGGGAATGGGCTCCGGTGCGCGAACGGATGCGGACCGATATCGAGCAGCAGGGCTGGAACGAGTTCGTGGGCCATTACACCCAGAGCTACGGGGGAGACGCACCCGACGCGGCCAACCTGCTTCTGCCTGCCTACAATTTCATCTCCTACCGGGATGAGCGGTTCCAGAAGACCATCGACGCCTACGACCGCATCCTGCGGGTGGGGCGTGGCGTGTACCGCTACCGGACCGCGGACGACTTCGGGGTCCCGAAGACGACCTTCACCATCTGCTCGTTCTGGATGTGCGATGCGCTCTGGGGGGCGGGCCGGAAGGCCGAGGCGCGCGAGCTTTTCTCTTCGGTCATCCACCAGGCCAATCACCTGGGCCTCCTGTCCGAGGACATGGACCCCGAGACCGGTGAGCTCTGGGGCAACTTTCCCCAGACCTACTCGCACGTGGGGCTCATCCTTTCGGCCATGAGGATTTCGCAGGCCTGGGAGGATGCATTTTGAGCAGGCGTATCCTGGTGGTGATTCCCTGGCTGGTCCTCCTGGCCTGGGCGACCCTGGGGGGCGCGCCATCGGCGCATGCGGCTTCGGGACGCGTCACCTATTCGCTGACCGGGACCGTGACCGACGTCACGGCCGAACGGGTCCGGATCCGTGCCGGTTCGCGGCTCTACGAGCTGGGGCGCGATGCCCGCACCCGCGAGCCCGAGGCACCGCTCCAGGCGGGGCAGCGCGTGACGATCTGGTACCGCATGGAGGCTGACCTGATCCGCCGGGTCGCGCCCGAGCAGAAGCCCGGGAAAGTGGCCCCCGAGGACTCCGGCCCTCCTGCGGCGTTGCCGCAGTGGGGTGATGACCGGGGATTCTTCTCGGCGTGACGCTGGAAGGAAACTTGCTTCACTGGAAGCAAACGAAAGGAGCCTTTATGATTCGCTTCCCTGCCAATGCCTCGATTTTGACCGTGATGATCGCCCTGGCGAGCCTTCTGCCGGGTTCGGCCGCTCGTGCCGAGGGTACGGAACATTCCGCGACCCACTCGTCCATGAAAGAAGAGCGCGCCAAGCTCAAGGCCGCCTGTGAGTCGGATGCCAAGACCCTTTGCGCGGACGTGACTCCGGGCGAAGGCCGTGTGGCTTCGTGCCTGGACAGCAAGGAAAACCAGCTGTCGCCCCAGTGCAAGACGGTCTGGACGGACACGAAGACCAAGATCTCGAAGGCCATGGACAAGGCCAACGTGAACTTCCGCAAGAACTGTTCGACGGATGCCCAGAAATTCTGCGCGGATGTTCCCTCGGGCCGTGGTCGCATCCTGGACTGCCTGACCCAGCATGAGCAGAGCCTCTCCAGCTCCTGCACCAACTTCCTCTCGGAAATCGAGAAGAAGCTCAACCAGATGATGGGATGATCCGCTTCCTCTGGTTGCTCCTGTTCGCGGCGTGTTCGCACGCGCCGATGGACCCGGTCCCCGGACCTGCCAGCCCACCGGCCAGGCAGGCTCCGGGGACCCTCGCGTTGGAGGCGCCCGGATGCCTGGCCCTTCTGCAGGGGTTTTGCGGCGGCCGGGGACCCGCGCCGAACGAAAGCGCCATCGAGCGGCTGGCGCAGGCCGAGTTCCGCGAACGCCTCAGGGACCAGCAGGGCGTCCTGCCGGTCGACCTGAGGCAGGCCCTGGAGCGCCATCGGGTCTTCCAGGACGAGCCTCGGCGGACGAAGGCGGGCCTGGATCCGTTGCAGGAATTCCTGGAGCACTCCGAGCGGGAGCACCGGTGGATGTCGGCCATCCTGGAGACCGAGCTGCTGCGCCTGCAGTACCGCTTCGGGGCGGCCTTTGATCCGCGCTGGGAGCCCATGCCGCTGGAGTACCGCCTGGCTCGGCTGCAGGAAGGGCTCGTGCTGCGCGGGGAGCTGGCGCGCGCGGCCTGGAGCGGGCACCCCGAGTGGCGCCGGGTCGAGACGACCTTCCGGGAGCTGAAGGCCGAGTTCCAGCGCTGGATCGGGACTCGAGCCATTCCTGAATCGGTCAGGCAGGCCTGGCAGGCGCGGATGAGCGGATTGAAGCTGGTGCTTCCCGGCGCCAGCAGTGATCCCGAGCTGACAGACCCTGTCGACCCGCTCTGCCTCGAGTCGGAGCAGAATGCGTACTATTCGCCCGAGCAGAACGAGGTCATGCTTTGCGCGGGCGAGCTGGTTTCGGGAGGATGGATCTGGACCTTGGCCCACGAGATGGCCCATTCGCTGGATGTGGACTCGCTGCGCACGCAGCAGCTGGGAGGCTCGCCGTTCGGGGTGACCTTGAACGCGCTCAGGCGCGACGCCTGCTCGGCGGGAGGAGTGTCCTGCGAGCAGTGGGAGCGCTTCAAGCGGGGGCTGGGGAACCAGCTGGAAACCTTGGCGGGCTGGAATCCCCAGCTGGCGTCGTTCCAGCGCTGCCTGCAGAGGGGGAGTGTCCGGAGGACGCCCTCCGACCAGGAGCTGCAGCGCCAGGCCGAGGGTGAGATCGACACGGCGCTGGCGGGGATGGCCGAGCAGGACCTCTTTGTGCGGATGACCGAGGAGCGGGTGACCCGGCCGGACGGAGCAAAGATCGCCAACCCGAGCTTCCTGAATCCGTGCGGCTATTTTCCGGGCAGCACGAGGGCGGAGGTTCCGGTCGATTCCGAGCTGAATTGGCTGGTGCTGTTCGCCTCCGAATACCGCTGCTCGGCGCCCTCCGATCCGGTGGTCCGCTTCCGGCGTGCACTGGGCACCTCCCGGGAGCTCGGATTCGCGATCACGGCCCTGGTGCTGCGGATGGAGGGGGAGTACTCGGCCCGGACGGCCCGGGTCAGGGCGGGCCAGGCGTCCTCCCCGAGCGAGCGGTTTGCCGACGGTGTGGGCAGCCAGGTCCTGGCACGGATGCTCGGCGGCCTGCGGCTGCCCCTGGTCGAGCGCCGGCGACGGATGCTGGAGGCCAGCGCCTGGACGTGCCCGGCCGCCGGGGTGGGCAAAGAGGAGCTGGCCAAAGGCCGTCTCCAGGCCGAGGTTCTCCAGGAGACCCACCCCTTCGATACGGACCGGCAGAAGGACTTTTTTTCGCCCCCCATGCGGCAGGTCCTGGAGTGCGAAAAGGATTTTGAATTCAAGGACTGCCAGCTGGAAACCCGCCCGACCGGCGCCTGAATCGTCCTCGGGTTTTTTGGCCCGTTGTGCTAAGTCTGCGGCGCCATGGTTCTTACCTTGATGAAGGCCAAGCTCCACAACGCGACCGTGACCCAGGCGGACCTCAACTACCAGGGCTCCATCGCCATCGATTCGGCCCTGCTGCAGGAGTCGGGAATCCTGCCTTTCGAGCAGGTGCACGTCTACAACGTGTCCAATGGCGCCCGCTTTGTCACCTATGCCCTGGAGGCGCCGGCCGGCTCCCGGGTGTTCTGTGTGAACGGCGCGGCCGCCCGGCTGGCCGCGCCCGGTGACCGGATCATCGTTGTGGCCTACGCGCAAATGGACGAACAAGAAGCCCGCAAGCACCGCCCGCGGGTGCTGATCCTGGGCCCTGAGAACAGGAACCTTCCCCAGTGACCCACATGACCCCTGTGCAGGATGGATTGCATCGCGCTCGCGAAGCCTGGGTTGAAGCGTGCCGTTTCCATGCGCTCGACGAGGCGGGAATCCTGGACGAGCTGCTGCGGCGGAGCACCGGGGCCGTGCGGCCCATCGCGCTCTTTGACCTGGATTCCACCCTGTACGAGGTCCAGCCCCGCACCCGGACCATCCTGCTGGAGTGGACGCGGTCCGAGCAGGGCCGCCGGTTTCCGGGGATCGAGGAGGCGTTGCTGCGCCTTCCGGTACCGGCCCTGGGCTACTCGCTCCGGGACACCTGGCAGGCCCTGGGCCTGGACCTGGAACACGTCGAGCACCGGGCGGCCTGGGAGTCGGCCAAGCATTACTGGGGGGCGCGGTTCTTCTCGAACGAGACCATCCGTCATGATGTGGCTTACCCGGGAGCCGTCGACTTCGTTCGCCGGATCCACGAAGCCGGGGTATCGATCTATTACCTGACCGGACGCGACAGCCCGAACATGGCCGAAGGCACGCGCGCCAAACTGCGCGAGGACGGCTTTCCTCTCGATGAGGCGGGCCTGCGGCTCTTCATGAAGCCCGATCGGCAGCTCGACGACCATGCCTTCAAGACCGACGCCGTCCGGCAGATCGGCACGCAGGGAACCTTGATCGCTTCCTTCGAGAACGAGCCCAAGAACCTGATCGCCATCCGCGAGATCTTCCCCGCGGCGATGCACGTGTTCCTCCACACCATCTGCAGCGATTATCCGGCGCCCTCGGCCCATGACCTGTACCGCATCCGGCATTTCGCGCGAAAGCAGGCCCAGCCATGATCCACCTGACCAACATCACCAAGCAGTACGGGCCCCGCGTCCTCTACAAGGACGGGAGCTTCCAGATCCGCCCGGGCGACAAGATCGGCCTCGTGGGCCCCAACGGCGCGGGCAAGACCACCATATTCCGCATCATCACCGGCGAAGAGGGCGTGGACTCGGGCACGGTGTCGGTCGAAGGCAAGACCGTGGTGGGTTACTTCTCGCAGAGCGTGGGCGAGATGTCGGGGCGTTCGGCGCTGGAAGAGGTGAAGGCGGGCGCAGGGCGGGTTTCCGAGCTGGCCCAGAAGCTCAAGGAGTATGAGCGGCGTCTCGAGGACAGCGCGGTCAATCCGATCTCGGACGACGCCATGGCCGACCTGCTCGAAAAATACGGTGAAGCCCAGCTCGAGTTCGAGGGCCGCGGCGGCTATGACCTGGACTCGCGGGCCAAGGAAGTCCTGACCGGCCTGGGCATCGGACCCGGAGATTACGACCGGGGCGTGGAACAGTTCTCGGGCGGCTGGAAGATGAGGATCGCCCTGGCCAAGATCCTGGCCCTGCAGCCGGACGTGCTGCTCATGGACGAACCTACCAACCACCTGGACATCGAGTCCATCATCTGGCTGGAGGACTGGCTCAAGAGCTACAAGGGCGCGCTCGTCATGACGAGTCACGACCGCGAGTTCATGAACCGCCTGGTCAGCCGCATCGTCGAGGTGGCCAACAAGGCCATCACGGTCTACTCGGGCAACTACGAGTTCTACGTGCGGGAGCGCCAGATCCGGCTGGACCAGCTGGTGGCCGAGGCCCGCAAGCAGGACGAGATGCTGGCCAAGGAAGAGGAGTTCATTGCCCGCTTCAAGGCGCGCGCTTCGCATGCCGCGCAGGTTCAATCGCGGGTCAAGAAGCTCGAGAAGATCGACCGCATCGAGATCCCGGCCGAAGACCGGGTGATGAAGTTCCAGTTTCCGGCGACTCCACGGAGTGGCAACGACGTGGTCAAATTCGACCGCCTGGGCAAGACCTTCAGGTTGGAAGATGGCCGCGACAAGAACGTTTTCCGCGGCGCCTCGGGCGTGGTCAAGCGCCTGGACAAGGTCGCGGTGGTCGGAGTGAACGGTGCCGGAAAGTCCACCTTGCTCCGGATCGCCACCGGCTCCAGCGACCCGACCGACGGCGTTTGCCAGGTCGGGGCCAGCGTGAAGCTGGGCTATTTTTCGCAGCACGCGCTCGAGGTGCTGGACCCGCGCAAGACCATCTTCCAGGAGATCCACGATCGCATTCCCGAGGCCACGGTGGGTTATGTGCGGAACCTGCTGGGCGCATTCCTGTTCTCGGGCGACGACGTGGACAAGAAGATTTCCGTCCTCTCGGGCGGTGAGAAATCGCGGGTGGTGCTGGCCACCATCCTTGCGCAGCCGGTGAACTTCCTGGTGCTCGACGAGCCCACCAACCATCTGGACATCAAGTCGCGCGAGATCCTGCTGCAGGCCATCCAGGAGTTCGACGGCACGGTCATGTTCGTGAGCCACGACCGCTACTTCCTGCGCCATGTCGCCAACCGCGTGTTCGAGCTGGATCGCGGCGAAATGCGTGTCTACGAGGGCGATTACGACTACTACCTGGCGCAGACCCCGCGGCAGGAGCTCAAGAACCACTGATCGGCCTTCGCGGAGCAGGCGGCTTGAGCACCGTTTTTGCTGCATCGATGGGCGCATGCCTTCGATTCGCCAGCAGCTTCGGGCCGAGCTGGGACGTGCCCGGCGTGAGCTGTTGGCCGGCCAGGTGCACGGGTTCAGGAAATCCGCCAAGCGGCTCAGGGCCCTGCTCCGTCTGGCCGAGGAGGCAGGCGTGGGCGGCTCGGCGCGACGCGCGCGCCTGGAGCTGCGCGATGCCGCCCGGAGCTTTGCCCGGGCCCGGGACCGTGAGGTGCTCACCCAGACCGCGCGCGGCCTGGGGCGGACGGCCGCGCCCTGCCGGGTCCTGAAGGTCCGGGTGCGGGCGGGTATCCGGCTGCAGGACCGCCGTACCGCCGAACGTGCCGTGGAGCGGCTGGCGCGGCGGGTGGAGCGGTGGCCCGAGCTGCCCGTGCGCAAGCCCACCTTGGCGCGCGCCCTGGCGCGGATTTATCGTCGTGCCCGGAAGGCCGAGCAGCGGGCGCGGCAGGATGCCCGGCCACCCTCCCTTCACGAATGGCGGAAACGCACCCGTGACCTGCGCCACGCGGCCGAGGCGCTGCGCGAAGGCTGGCCAGGGTGGATGGCGGCCCTGGAGGATCAGGCCCACGAGGTCGAGGAGCTCCTGGGCAAGGATCATGACCTGGTGGTGCTGGAGGAGGCCTTGTCCCGGAAGGCCCTCAAGGACCTGGGACCGAGGATGGACTCCCGGCGAAGGCAGCTTCGGCGGAGCATTTTCCGCGAGGCGGATCGCCTTTTTTCGGAGGGCCCGGGTGCCTTCCAGGCCCAGGTGGCCCGTATCTGGAAAGGCTTACCGCGCTCCTGAAGCGGGGGGCAGCGCTTTCCACTGCTCCAGACGAAGCTCCATGGGCTGCTGCCTCACGCCGGCCACGCAGAATCGGGTGGTGGGGGCCCCGGGGCCTGGCTCGTCCAGGGTGAAGCGGACCGGGGTCGCATCGGCGGAATCCTCGAGCTGGATTCCGGTGGCGGTGGCGCCCGTGATCCGCACGCGGACTTCCGCTTCGTGCGCCGGTCGCAGGACCAGCGATCGGACCTCGTTTCCCGGTCCGAACCACGAGAAAAGCTCTCCCGGTTTTTCGGTGGGATCGGCCACCCGCGCGTAGACCCAGTTCCGGGCGCCCTGCCGGAGGCGGATGGCAAACGAGGCCGCTTCACCCGGAAGAGCGCGGAAGGTCAGCTCCGCGCCCACCAGGTTCCGCAAGGGAGGTGAGCAGATTTCCGAATATTCACGGTCCGCTTTCGGGAGCGGCCTGAAAAACGCGCGCGAGGCATCCGGGGTCGCGGCGCACCAGAACCCCAGCCCTTGCCTCTGGGCGAAGAGGGTGCCGTCGGGTGCGTGGAGGGGAGGCATGAAGCAGGTGCGCTCCCACGCGTCGGTGGGAAAAGGCGACTTCGGCAGCAGCAGCCCTCCGCCTGGCCGGGATTCGTAACGGCGCAGGATGAGCGCGTCCAATCGCGAAAAAAAGCCTTCATCCAGGGTGCCGTGCGAAGCGTAGGAATCCCAGAAAGGGGTCTGGATCTGGAACGTGGTGGTGGCGCGAAAGCCTCCGTCCAGGAACTGGTCAATGAGGGACATGGGGACCCAGTCGGCTGCCTTGAGCGAGACCAGATTGTTGGCGTTGGGAATGACCGGTTCGCCGGGGCGGTTGGATCCGCAGTAGTGGTAGTGGAACAGGGGCGAGGGAGCCAGCTCTGCCAAGGTGTGGGCTTCGTCGTAGTACTGCGACGGAGGAAGATCGGTGGGCTTGAGCTTGACGCCCATCGGAGCCGTCCAGCTGAACCCCGCGGCCAGGGCCAGCGCCAGAGGAACCCAGATCCCATCCAGCAGGTGTGCGATCGAAACCGAAGCCAGCCAACCCACGAGCCAACCCAGACCGATGAATTGGTTGAGGTCTGCGCCCTGGCCACGGCTGAACTGGCAGGCGGCAGCGGCTCCCAGAGGAAGGGTCAGCAGCAGTGCCTGCAGCAGGCCAGGCTTTGCGTTTCTGGAAGCGCGTGCCTGGGCTCCCCAGGCCAGGCTGGCAGCAAAGAGGGTTGCGCCCAGCACCCCACCCGAGCGGACGAGCAGGCCGCGCAGGTGCGTTGAGAATTCGGTGACCTGGGACAGCGCGCTCAACGGACGAATCCAGATCAGTTCGGTGTACCAGCCGTGCGTGGTGACGTGGAGCACTCCCCAGGTCAGCAGGTGAATGGCCGCGCCCAGGGAGCTCCACTGCAGGAATCGCCTGGGTCTGGGGCCGTCCCCCAGCAGGAGCCACGCCAGGGCGGCCGCCACGCTCCAGGCCGCCGTGGTTTGCTTGGTCCAGAACCCCAGCGCCAGCAGAAGCGCCGAACTCCAGCAGCGGACGCGCCACCGTTGACGGGTCCACAGGCTGGCAAAGCCCAGGCCGGCCAGCAGCCAGGCCAGGTGGTCGGCGCGGGCCTGGTAAAGCAGATGGGCGTGCGCCGAAAGCTGGGTCATGAGCCGCAGCGACAGTGCTCCCAAGGCCAGCGCCAGGAGGCCCCGCAGCCAGGGCCGGAGCGGCGTTTTCACTGCGGCGGCCGCGGAGGTTCCCGTCAGGGCTGCCAGCCCCAGCACGGCCAGCTGGTTCACCAGGAGACCCCAGCCGGTCCAGGCCTTCACGTGCAGCAGGGCTCCGATCAGGTAGGGGAACCCGGGATTGTAGGTCACCGAGGTCGGCCCGAGCGCGGGGTTCGCGTACAGTGGGTCGCCCCGGTAAGCCAGAAGGGCGTCGCAGAACACCATCTGCGGCCAGTCCAGATGAGGGGCACGGATGCCCAGCAGCACCCACAGGTTCTTCAGGAAATCGAAGAGCGCGGGTCCCGCAAACACGGCCGAGGCCCCCAACACGATCCAGACGCCTGGCGGGGCTTGGCGGCGTTTCATGGCTCAGGGATGTCCAGCACGCTTGTGGTAGAGGGCGAATACGGGCCGATTCCCGAATCCCGGTACTTCCCAGCGATCCTGGGCCATGCCGTCCATCGTGCGCCCCAGGCGCTGGTCTTCGGGGCTGCCAGGGTTCACCAGCCAGAAGTCCCCGGGTTGGAGCGGGGCCTGCGGATCGGCGAGTCGTACCTGGAAGCGCGGTTCTTTCCAGGCCAGGAAGGCGATCGGGTAGAGAGGCCAGTAATCTTCCACCTGCAACACGACCGGTGTGCCGGGGTCGGGAGAAAGGAAGCGGATCTGCTCGAACGCCGCTTTCTTCGGTTCGGTCATGCCGGTCCAGAAGGTGTGGTGGCTGAGTCCGCCGGTCCGGAAGAAAGCGTCGAAGTAGTGGTCCTGGGTGCTGCCCAGCGTGAACACGCCCCAGCCCAAGGCCAGGACCAGGGCCGTGCGTTGCGCCCATACGGAGCGGCAAAGCCGTGAAACCGACACGGCCGTGGC
>CANFHS010000002.1 GCA_947446835.1 Bacteriovoracaceae bacterium | reverse complement strand
TCGGACGGGTCCGAGCTTCGGGCCCGTTCGGTCGTTATTACGACCGGCACCTTTTTGCGTGGAGTGATGCACACGGGGTTTGAGCAGGCCTCGGGCGGTCGCGTGGGCGACCAAGCGTCGGTGGGTTTGAGCGCCCACCTTCAAAGCCTGGGTATCCGGATGGGCCGCTTGAAGACAGGCACGCCGCCTAGGCTCCATAAAAATTCCATTGATTACAGCAGGTTAGAGCGCCAGCCCGGAGATAGGCAGCCCGTTCCGTTCTCCTTTTATCATCGACCCAATCCGTTTCCGTTTTTACCTCAAGTAAATTGCTTTATCACATACACGAACGAACAAACTCATAATATCATTGAAGAAAACTTCCACCGATCGCCCATGTACACGGGGGTCATCCAGGGTGTGGGGCCCAGGTATTGCCCCTCCATTGAAGACAAGGTGAAGCGTTTTCGTGACCGGGAGCGTCATCAAATCTATATTGAGCCTGAAGGTCTCAATACGGAGGAGATGTACGTCAACGGGGTCTCGACCAGCTTGCCCCGCGATGTCCAGGAACGGTTCATCCGGAGCATTGCAGGGTTGGAGAGGGCCGAGTTCATCCGGTTCGGCTACGCCGTCGAGTACGACTGTGTGGACGCTCGCGACCTGAAGGCGACGCTCGAGTCCAAGGACGTGCCGGGACTTTTCTTTGCGGGGCAGATCAACGGGACCTCCGGATATGAGGAGGCCGGGGCCCAAGGGTTGGTTGCCGGGATCAATGCGGCATTGGGCGCCCAGGGGAGAGACCCCTTTGAGGTGACGCGGCTGGATGGCTACATCGGAGTCCTGGTGGACGACTTGGTCCTGAAGGGTGCCGACGAGCCCTACCGGATGTTCACGTCTCGGGCGGAGTACCGGCTCCTGCAGCGCGAGGACAATGCAGACCTGAGGCTGAGTGAGAAGGCCCGGCAACTGGGCCTGCTGGGCGACCGCGAGTACCGCCTCTTTGAGGAAAAGCGCGCCCAACTGGAGCGCGGGCTCGGGGAGTTGCGCGGATTTTCAGTGACCCCCTCCCTGGAGGTGCGCTCCTGGTTCGAGGCGCGGGGTCTTTCAGCGATCCGCGAGAAAGTGACCGGGGAGGGCCTGCTGCGGAGGCCCGAACTGGGCTGGGCCGAGCTGGAGTCCTTGGGTTTTCAGCCGGAAGGGTTGCGGGCCGATGTTCGCGAGCAGCTCGAGATCCAGATCAAGTACGAGGGCTATATCCGGCGAGATCTCGAGACCCTCGAAGGCGTGCGCCAGAGCGAGGACCTGAAGATCCCCCCGTCCCTGGATTATGGCTTGGTCCACGGGCTTTCGGCCGAGATCCGGGAGCGGCTGAAGAGAACCCGGCCCGAGTCCATCGGTCAGGCCTCGCGCATGATCGGTGTGACGCCAGCAGCGGTCGCGACACTGCTAATTTTCCTCAAAATGTGCGAAAAAGCGGCCCAACGGAGCACCTCCAGTCATGAGTAGCCAGGAATCCATGCAGTATCGTGCCCTCCTGGAGGCCCACGGGGCCCTTTCGGCCGAACAGATCGAGGCCCAGGTGCGGTTTCGGGAGCTGGTTCTGGCCGAAAACGCGGTCCAGAATCTGACCCGGCTCGTTTCTCCGGCCGATTTTTTTGAAGGCCATTTTCTGGATGCCTGGGAGCTGGTGAAAACGGGCTGGATCCAGGAAAAGGCCATGGATTTAGGCTCTGGACTCGGGGTTCCTGGTCTGCCGGCGGCCCTTCTCGGGCGCGGAAGTTGGGTTTTAGCGGATTCCGAGGGCAGGAAGGCTGACTTTCTGGAGCGAGCCAGCTCTGATCTCGGGGTCTCGTCCCAGGTCCAGGTTTTCAAGGGGAGAGCTGAGGAATTCTTGAAAAGGGAGCGTGTCGAGAGCATCGTGGCGCGTGCAGTGGGCCCGGTTTCGAGGATTTTTTCGTGGATTGCCCCGTGTTCCACGTGGAACACGCTCATTTTGCTGAAGTCGAGAGGCTGGGCGGACGAATGGGGGAGTCTTGAAAGTAAGAAGGCGCGGTCCCACTTCTTGGAGCCCGAATTTCATGAGTACTCGGTGGGGGCCGATCAGAAATACATGGTTTTGGTCAAACTGACCCGCAAGGGGCGGTAGGTCGCCTCCCGTAGGGCGTTGGGTAGGCTGAAACCGCACTGTTCCCCGTGGAACAAACGACCTTCGGGAGTTGGCCAGGTCCTTGGATATCCAGACTAGCCGGTGTTCCCCGTGGAACACGTGGGTAGTCTGTTGAAGAGTCCGTAAAAAAATTCTGTTTCCCCCTTGATCGCCCTGAGTAACCCGATTAACCTCGTCAGTAGAGGCGCTCGAGAGCGCTTGATACTCAAGATTAGGCACTGATTACCCGTTCCAACCACACCACTTGTTTTGGGAGCGCCGCTTCAGAGTGGCGCTCCCAAAACAATTTCTGGGGAAAAGTGCCGATCCGAGGGGGTTGAGATGGGAAAAGTCATTGCGCTGAGTAACCAAAAGGGTGGCGTGGGGAAAACCACGACCACGGTGAACCTTGCGGCCTCGTTGGCTGTCGCTGAGAAGAAGGTTCTCCTGATCGATTTTGATCCGCAGGGGAACGCCAGTTCTGCCCTTGGGGTCGACCGGGCAGGAATGGAGGGTAAGCCCAGCACCTACCACGCGCTCATCGGCCAAGTGCCCTTGTCGCAGGTCATCGTGCCTACAGAGATGGATTGCCTTTTCGTGGCCCCGGCCAATGGAGATCTTGCGGGCGCCGAGATTGAGCTTGTTTCGGCATTTGCGCGTGAGGCCAAGCTGAAGGCCGCGATCGCTGAGATCAAGTCCCAGTACGATTTCATCCTGATTGATTGCCCGCCTTCGCTGGGTCTTCTGACCGTCAACGCTTTGAACGCGGCCGACAGTTTCCTGGTTCCGTTGCAGTGCGAGTATTTTGCTCTGGAAGGCCTGAGTCAGCTGCTTCACACGGTCAGCCTGATTCGCCAGAGCCTGAATCCGAGCCTTGAAGAAGAGGGGATTCTCCTCACGATGTTTGACGGTCGGAATAATCTGGCCAACGAAGTGGTCAAAGAAGTCCGGACCCACTTTTCTAGTCAAGTATTTGAGACCATCATCCCTCGGAACGTTCGCCTGAGCGAGTGTTCGAGCTTCGGGAAGCCGGTGCTTTTGTACGACATCGACTCGAAGGGATGTCTGGCTTATCTGAATCTGGCCAAAGAGGTTTTGGCCCGGAACCAGCCCAAGGCCAACGTGCCTGCTTCGCTGGCCACGGTTCCCGTGACCCTGGGGTCACCGGGTGCGTCTGAACCGCGCTCGGCCGAACTGAACTGAAACGCGTAAAAATCCAATCTCGTCGTCCTGGAGTAGAAATTGGCTCAAAAAACGGTTCTTGGTAAAGGCCTCGCTTCGTTGCTTCCCGGTGCCAGCGTCCAGGTGACGCGGCCCCCTTTCTTGGATCCCGCCCAAGGTCCGGCAGCCAACCCTGAAGCATCCGCTGCTCCGGTGGCCGCCGAGTCTGCCCCGGCCCCGGCCGTGGCGGGCGCTTCCGCTCCGGCCGCCGCGGTTGCAGCCGGTCCCGCAGTCCCGGTTTCCGATACCGGGAACCGCGACCGGCATCCCGGAATCGCGTTGGCCAATATCGAGGAGATCATTGCCAACAACTATCAGCCCCGGCGTGACTTCGAGGAGCAGGCCCTGGAAGAGCTCGCCCAGTCCATCCGGGCGAACGGCATCATCCAGCCCCTGGTGGTCCGGAAGTCGCCGAGCGGTTACCAGCTGATTGCCGGCGAGCGGCGCCTTCGGGCCTCCAAGATGGCCGGGCTGAAGCAGGTGCCGATTGTGATCCGCAAATCGACGGATCGGGAGGCCCTGGAGCTGGCGCTGATCGAGAATATCCAGCGTCAAAATCTCAACTGTATTGATGAAGCCTTGGCCTACCATCAGTTGATGGAGGAATTCCATC
This sequence comes from Bacteriovoracaceae bacterium, assembly GCA_947446835.1. GTDB lineage: Bacteria > Bdellovibrionota > UBA1018 > UBA1018 > UBA1018 > CANFHS01. The sequence goes on along the minus strand of CANFHS010000002.1, from coordinate 24,272 downwards.
TGACGCAGGAAGAGCTGTCACAGCGCGTCGGCAAAGAGCGGGCGACCGTGGCCAACTACCTGCGCCTCCTGAAGCTCCCCGAGGCGCTCATTGATGACTTGAAGCGTCAGATCCTGACTTTTGGTCATGGAAAGGCCCTTTTGGGCCTGGAGGACAACGATCAGCGCTTGTTGGCCCGTGCCAAGGTCATTGAGCAGCGCCTGAGTGTCCGTGACACCGAAGCCCTCGTGGATTCGATGAAGCGTCAGGCCGCAGGCGAGCCCGCTCCGGCTACCGCCGCCAAGACCCCGCTGACGGCGGTGCAGGCAAGGCTCCAGAACCTGTCCCAGAGTCTGACCCGAATCTGGTCCACCCGGGTCGAGGTCAAGGGCACCGAGCGGCGAGGAAAGGTGGTCCTCCACTACGTGAACCGCCAGGAGCTTGAACGCCTTCTGCAATCGCTGCAGAATGGGAAAGCATGATTCGCAATCCGTCGTTGCAGGTTCCCGCAACCCATCTGGCCGTCACCGGCGTCATTGACCAGGGTTGCGAATTCGAAGGAAAGCTCTGTTTCCAGGGCACCGTTCGGATCAGCGGGACGTTCCGCGGGGAAATCTACACCCCTGACACCCTGATCATCGGGGAAGGGGCCCGGGTGAATGCGCAGATCGACGCCGGTACGGTGGTCATCAGCGGCGAAGTCACCGGGAGCATCAAGGCCAAGCACCGGGTTGAGATCCATCAGCCGGCGGTTTTCCGCGGAGATATCCTCACCCCGAGCCTCAAAGTGGATGAAGGCGTGATCTTCGAGGGCAGCTCGAAAATGGTCCATTCGCCTCACGTTCCCGCCGCCTCATTTCTCTCCGAAAAGCAGACCTGAAGCGGCCGTTCTGCGCTTGACCTGTTTCTCCGCCGCGTGTTAACCCCCGTGGGCTTCCTGCATCAATCCGGAGACCTGCCGTGGGCGGAATCATTCAACAGCTGGGTTTGGACCAGTCGTTCTTCGTTCAATTCGGAATCATCGCGCTTGTTTTCACCGTTCTGGGAAACTTGTTCTTCAGGCCTTTCCAGAAGCTGATCGACGCGCGGCACCAGCGCCTGGTCGCCGACCGGGAGGCCGCCGAAAAACTGGTGGCCCAGGCTGACGCGAAGTACGAGGAGTACAAGCAGCGCCTGATGGAAGAGCGTCAGGCTGCGCGCCGTGATTTCGACTCCCTCATGACGGCTGCGCGTCGCGAAGAGGCCCAGATCCTGGGTGCCGCCCGGGACGAGGCCCGCAAGATCACGCAGCAGGCCAGTGAGTCGGCCGCCCAGCAGCACCAGCAGCTCAAGAATCAGCTGGAGCTGGAAGTGGAAGGCCTGGCCAACGCCGTCTCCGACAACCTTCTGGTGAGGCGCTCCTGAGATGGAACATCTGATCGGACCCGCAATCAACTTTTTCCTGTTCGTCGCCCTGCTGGCCTACCTGCTTCCGGCACGGGTGCGTGAGTTCGTGACTTCGCGGCACGACTATATCCGCACCGAAGTGCTCCGGGTGCAGGACCAGCTCAGGACTTCGCGTGCGCGCTTCGAGGAGTTTTCGGCGAAGATGAAGGCCGTCGAGGCCGAGGTGGCCGCGATCCGCTCCCAGAGCGCCCAGGACGCCGAAGCCGCACGTGCCCGCATCGTCAACGATGCGAAGAAGCACTCGTCCCAGATCATCGCGGATGCCCGCACTTCAGCAGAAGGACTCTTCGGGGACCTTCGCAAGCAGATGCGCGCCGAGATGGTCAGCCGGGTGATTGACCGAGCAGAAGCGATCCTCCGTCATCGGCTCACCGGAGACGATCGGGTCCGCATTCGCCGCGAATTTTCGCGCCAGGTGGAGAACTTCCAATGAGTCTTGCAAGGTCGTACGCCCAGGCCCTTCTTGAAACTGCCCAGGAAAAGAAACTCCCCGCGGCCGAGCTGGATCAGCTGGAACGCGAGCTGGAGTGCGCTGCAGGGCTCCTGGTTTCCTCGCGGGACCTGCGTCTGGCCCTGACCGGCCCGACCACCACCTCCAAGGAAAAAGCCGACCTGCTGGCTGCACTGGCCTCCAAGGCCGGTTACAGCAAGCTCGTTTCGAACTTCCTGCACTTGCTGGCCCGCAAGGAACGCGTGGGGCAGCTGGGGGCAATCCACGAAGCCTTCGGCGCCGCTCGCCTGGAGGCTGAAGGCGGCGTGATGGGGCGTGTGGTTTCGGCTGAAAGCCTGGCCGCCGCCGACCTGGACGAGCTTTGCCAGTCGTTCACCAAAAAATTGGGCCGGAAAGTCTCTTTCCGTGCCTCGACCGATCCCGAGCTCCTGGCGGGGCTCAAGGTCACCGTCAACGGGGTCACTTACGACGGATCCCTTCGTTCTCAACTCAATCGCCTGCGCGACCGGTTCGTGGCGGGCGCCTCCATCTGAATTTAAACCGAGGAACTAGATCATGGTCCAGATTCGTCCCGAAGAAATTACCCAGATCCTGAAATCGCAGCTCGCCGACTTCGACAAGAAGGTCGACGTGGCTGAGACCGGCACCGTGGTCACCGTTGGCGACGGCGTCGCCAAGGTCTACGGCCTGGAAAAGGCCATGGCCGGTGAGCTGGTCGACTTCGGCGGCGGCACCTCGGGCATGGTGCTGAACCTCGAGGAAGAGGGCGTGGGCATCGCCATTCTCGGTGACGACAAGCACATCAAGGAAGGCTCGACCGTGAAGCGCACGAACAAGATCGTGCAGGTTCCGGTGGGCGAGGCGCTCCTGGGCCGCGTGGTGAACTCGCTCGGCATGGCGATTGACGGAAAAGGCGAGATCGCCTCGAAGGAAAGCCGCCGCGTCGAGATCAAGGCTCCCGGCATCGTGGCCCGCCAGTCGGTGAAGGAGCCGCTCCAGACCGGTTACAAGGCCGTGGATGCGATGATTCCCGTCGGCCGTGGCCAGCGCGAGCTGATCATCGGTGACCGCCAGACCGGAAAGACCGCCCTGGCCATCGACACCATCATCAACCAGAAGGGCAAAGGCGTTTACTGCGTCTACGTGGCTATCGGCCAGAAGCAGTCGACCGTCGCCCAGGTGGTGGACAAGCTCCGCCAGAACGGTGCGCTCGACCACACCATCGTGGTTTCCGCCACCGCCGCGGAGTCGGCTCCCCTCCAGTTCCTGGCCGCCTACACCGGCGTGACCATGGGTGAGTGGTTCCGCGACAACGGCAAGCACGCCCTGATCGTGTACGACGACCTGACCAAGCAGGCCCAGGCCTACCGGCAGCTGTCGCTCCTGCTGCGCCGTCCTCCGGGCCGCGAAGCTTACCCCGGCGACGTGTTCTACCTGCACTCGCGCCTCCTGGAGCGCGCTGCCAAGCTCTCGGACAAGCTGGGTGGCGGCTCGCTCACGGCGCTGCCGATCATCGAGACCCAGGCCGGCGACGTGTCGGCGTACATTCCCACCAACGTGATCTCGATCACTGACGGCCAGATCTTCCTCGAGACGGACCTGTTCCACTCGGGCATCCGTCCCGCCGTGAACGTGGGTCTGTCGGTGTCGCGCGTGGGTGGATCGGCGCAGATCAAGGCCATGCGTTCGGTGGCCGGCACGCTCCGCCTGGAGCTGGCGCAGTACCGCGAGAAGGCGGCTTTCGCCCAGTTCGGTTCCGACCTGGATCCCGCGACCCAGAAGCAGCTGGCCCGTGGCCAGCGTCTGACCGAGATCCTGAAGCAGCCCCAGTACAGCCCCGTGGGCGTGGAGCGGCAGATCGTGATCGTGTACGCCGCGACCAACGGCTACACGGACAAGTACCCGGTGAACAAGCTGCGCGACTACGAAGTGCAGCTCAACGAGTTCATCGACAAGAAATATCCCGAAGTCTTCAAGAGCATCGTTTCGACGGGCAAGCTGGACGAAGCCAAGCCGACCCTCGAAAAGGCGCTCAAAGAGTTCGACACGGTTTTCACCGCCTGATCTGGCGGGGGTTGCATGGCTAGCATCAAGGACCTGAAAAAAAGGATCCAGAGCACGAAGAACACGCAGCAGACGACCAAGGCCATGAAGATGGTCTCGGCTGCCTACCTGCGGCGTGCCCAGGATGCGATCAATAACCAGAAGCCCTACGCGCGCCGGCTGGGGGCTCTGCTCCAGCGTTTCACGTCGATGGACGAGCTGCCTGCGAAATCGCCGCTGCTCCAGATGGGCGGGGATGCGGAGGCCGTCGAGGGCGGCAAGCGCCTGGCCCTCGTGGTGGTGACTTCCGATCGTGGCCTGTGCGGCGGCTTCAATGCCGGCGTCATCAAGGCCACCCAGCGTTGGCTGCGTGACCATGCCTCGGAATACGAGAGCATCGAAGTCTCATTCGTGGGCCGCAAGGGCTACGAATTCTTCAGGTCGCGCAAGGTGACGATGGGTACCTATTTCCAGGAGCTGGGCGGCAAGGTCAGTTTTGCCAAAGCCCGCAAGCTCTCGGATGCCCTGACCCAGGCTTTCCTGGCGGGCAAGGTCACCGAGGTCAAGTTCGTGTACAACGAGTTCCACAACGCCATCAGCCAGGTGCCGGTGGTGGAGCACTTCCTTCCCCTGCGTCCCGAGGCCAAGGCGGCCACGGGCGAAGAAGGCGGCATGATCCTGGTTCGCCCGGGCGCTGCCGAGGTGCTCGAGGAGCTGCTGCAGAAGCATTTCCCCATCCAGGCTTTCCGTATCCTGCTGGAATCGCAGGCCGGTGAGCATGGGGCCCGCATGTCGGCCATGGAGAATGCCACCAAGAACGCGGGCGAGATGATTGGCGCTCTCACCCTCGACTACAACAAGCAGCGTCAGGCGAACATCACCAAAGAACTGCTCGAGATCATCGCTGGCAGCGAATCGCAGAAGGCCAGTTAAGGTTTAAAAGGAGAAGAACATGTCAGCATCCGCAGGAAGCCAGAACCTCGGGCGCATCACTCAGGTCATCGGACCGGTCGTGGACGTCCAATTCGACGCCAAGCTGCCCGAGATCAAGAGCGCGCTCAAAGTCACCAACAAGTCGGTCGGCGAAGGCGAGTGGAACCTCGTTCTCGAGGTCGCCCAGCACTTGGGCGAGAACACCGTGCGTACGATCGCCATGGACAGCACCGACGGCCTGGTCCGCGGTCAGCCCGTGCAGGACACCGGCGCCCAGATCCAGATGCCCGTGGGTCGTGAGACCCTGGGACGGATCCTGAACGTGGTGGGTGAGCCCGTCGACGAGGCCGGTCCGGTCAACGCGAAGAAGACCTACCCGATCCATCGTCCGGCCCCGGCCTTCCGCGACCAGTCGACCACGGTGCAGCCGTTCTTCACCGGCATCAAGGTGGTGGACCTTCTCGCGCCTTACGCCCGCGGCGGCAAGATCGGTCTGTTCGGCGGCGCAGGCGTCGGCAAGACCGTTCTGATCATGGAACTCATCAACAACATTGCCACCCAGCACGGGGGCTTCTCGGTGTTCGCCGGCGTCGGCGAGCGTACCCGTGAAGGCAACGACCTGTGGATGGAAATGAAGGAATCCGGCGTTCTGGAGAAGACCTCGCTGGTCTACGGCCAGATGAACGAGCCGCCGGGCGCCCGCGCCCGCGTCGCTCTTTCGGCCCTGACGGTGGCCGAATATTTCCGCGACGAGGAAAACCAGGACGTCCTTCTGTTCGTGGACAACATCTTCCGCTTCACCCAGGCGGGTTCGGAAGTGTCGGCTCTCCTGGGCCGCATTCCTTCCGCCGTGGGTTACCAGCCCACGCTCGCCACCGAGATGGGTGAGCTGCAGGAGCGCATCACGTCGACCAACAAGGGTTCGATCACGTCGATCCAGGCCATTTACGTGCCTGCCGACGACTACACCGACCCCGCCCCGGCCACGACGTTCGCCCACCTGGACGCGACGACCAACCTGAGCCGTCAGATCGCCGAGCTGGGCATTTACCCGGCCGTGGATCCCCTGGCGTCCACCTCGCGCGTCCTGGATCCCCAGGTCGTGGGCGAGGAGCACTACAAGACCGCCCGCCGTGTGCAGGCCATCCTGCAGCGCTACAAGGATCTCCAGGACATCATTGCGATCCTGGGCATGGACGAGCTTTCCGAAGAGGACAAGATCACCGTGTCGCGCGCCCGCAAGATCCAGCGCTTCCTGTCGCAGCCGTTCTTCGTTGCCGAGCAGTTCACCGGCATCAAGGGCAAGTTCGTGAAGATCGAGGACACGATCCGCGCCTTCAACGAGATTGCCGACGGCAAGCATGATGAGCTGCCCGAGCAGGCGTTCTATCTGGTGGGCACCATCGAGGACGCCCTCGAGAAGGCCAAGTCGCTGACCTGATCGCGGTTTGAAAACATCCGGAGCCGGGGCTGGTCGGGCTTGTCCCGATCGGCCCCATCCCGGGAGGATTTGTGGCTGAAATTTTGAAACTCACTCTTCTTTCACCTGAACGGCGCCTGGTGCAGTCCGTGGAAGTGGACTCGGTCACGCTGCCGGGCAGCGAAGGGCAGATCCAGGTCCTTCCCGGCCACGCCGCGATGGTGGGCACTCTCCATACGGGGATCTTCGAATACCAGGCCAAGGCCGAGGGCCTGCAGTCGGGTGTGATTTCGACGGGCTTCTTCGAGGTCCATGGCGAGGAGGTTTCGGTGATGGCCGAGACCGTCGAGCTGAAACACGAGATCGATGTCGTGCGGGCAAAAGCTGCCCAGGGAAAGGCCGAGGCCGAGCTTCAGGACCCGAACCTGGATGAGCACAAGTTCCGCAAATATCAGCTGAAACTGCAACGCGCGCTGATCCGTCAGCAGCTCGGCGGCAAGAGCGTCGGCTGACGTTTTTGCCTAGTAAATCCGCGCCTTGCGTGGGGTGTTTGGGACCTCTAGACTTGAATCAAGTCTAGGACCCTATTTTGATCACCACGTACCGGGGATTTCATTCACTCCGCCTTTCACTGGCCGGAATCGGCACCTGTGCGCTGCTTGCAGCGGGCGTGGCGAACCTGTGCGCAAGCGCGGTCCTTCGTTCGTGGGAGACTTCGTCTTCGGTGACCGTGGGCGGGAATCCGTTAGCCTGGGCGCAGGCGGCCCACTGGAAAGCCGAGGGGCGCGTCTGGGAAGAGCGGCCCTCGGGTGTCGCCGAAACCATTGCCTCGGTGACGAGAGACGATCTGGAGGCCCGCCGGCACCGAGAGCGTCAGCGGGTCCGCACAGCGCGTGCCGCGCACGCGCACCACGCCTTGGCGCACGCCCACGCGCACGCGCACGGCGTACAGGCAGATGCGCCTGTCGCACTGCCTGCGCCAGCAGAATCGGCACCTTCCCAAGCGCTCGATTCTGGGGTGCAGGAGGCTCAGGCCTTCCAGGCGATTTACAAGTCCCTTCAGAACCGTTTCACGGTGGCTGTACTGGATCCCGCTGTCCCTTCGATCCTGGCCAGTCTGAATGCCAAGGCTCCCGTGGAGCCCGCCCAAGTCGCCCAGGTGAGTATCCAAAAACGGGCCCCGAAGGCTGCGCCTTCACGAGTGCTGGATACTCAGCTTGTGACTACTCAGGCCCAAGTGTACGAAACTCCGAAGGTCTCCCAGCCGGTGACCGAGCCCAAGAGGGAGTCCCTGGCGCTGCCCGAGACCACCCCTTTGAGGAATCTAGCCTCGGTTCAGACCCAGGTGTTGGCTCCAGCCATTCCAGTCTCGGCGCTACCCGCTCAGGACGGCCCAACCTTGGCCAAGAAGGTCGCCTCGGCGACCGAATTGCCCCAGATCCCAGCCCCAGCACCTCTTCGGTCCCCGATCCCCGCGCCGGTGCAGAACCCGGTGGCTATCCAGATTTCCAAGCCCATCGCACCGATCCTTCCCGCTCAGGCTCCGGTTGTGGGAGCTCAGGCCCAGGTGGTGGCTATCCAACCCGCGGCGGCCTCCAAGAGCGCTCCGCGGTTGGCGCAGGTGACTCCGGGCCCAGTGGGTATCCAAACTACATTGAATAGTCAGAAGCCTTCCCTGACTGCGGCACCCGCGGCGCCCGCAACGGCTGCGCAAGATGCGGTAGGCTACTCACTGGCCTCGGCGATGACTACTCAGCCCACGGCAGGCACCGAGGCCAATGCGGCACCCGGCTTCCGGTTGGTGGGCATCGAGGCTTTTGAGGGACGGCACCCATTCCCGGTGAAGTCCTCCTTTATCTCTTATGAGGGCGCTCGCGACGACCTGGAGGGTGCGCGGGGTTGGCTGAAGGTTCAGGCCGAAGGCGCCTGGCCCACGGTCGCATTCCTGGCTCCTTCCAAGAGCGTGATCCCGGTCCCCGTCGTGACCCAGAACGCGGCGATGCTGCTTTCGGCCGCGCAGAACGTGAAGCTTCAAGCCAGCTCGGCCCTGGTTTGGGGAAAGATCGGCTCCGGCCAGCGGGTCGGCTTCTCGGGTCGCTCCGAGAAGGCCATTTACCTGGATCAGGCGGATGGTTCTCGGCTCTTTGTCCTCTTCAACGTGGCGCCGGGCGCCCATCTGGTGAGTGTCGATTCGCTGGGGTCCGTGGCTGCGCCCGCACTGGAAGGTGCTGCGACTTACCTGGATCTGACCCAGATTCGCCAGGTGCGTCTCACGGGGCGCGTCTTCGACGCCGCCGAACGTCGGGCTCATGGAGTGCTCGAAGCCACAGTGCGAGTGCTGGGGCAGGCCCAGCAGCTGGTGCGCACCGACCGTTCGGGACGCTTTGCGCTCGAGGGCGTGAACCGTTTCGGGGATCATCCGCTCTTCCTGGAAGTGGACGGAAAAGGGGATTTCACTCACCGCTACCGTGTGATTGCCTCACGAACCCGGGATTTGGCCCTGTTCCGCGTGGGTTCGGCGCAGGTCGAAGGATGGATCCGGCAGCTGGAGGGCGGCGTGAGTCCCGAAAGCGGCCTCGTTTTGGCCGTCTTTCCGCAACTGGTGGCGGCCTCGCCCCAGGAGAAGCTTTCGCCGGTGGTGAGTCCTCTCCAGGCAGCCAGTGGGTTGGTGCCTGAGACCTACGTGCTGGACGCCGAGGATCACCTCAATGCGGCCACTCCGATGTCAGCCCAGAATTCGCGAACGGTCGCAGTCCAGGTGCCCGAGGGCTTGAACCTGTGCCGGGTCGTGGACGCCCAGAGGCACACCCTGTGGTCGGAGCTTCTGGTGGCGTCTCCGGGCGTGATCAACGTGCTCGGCCCGAACTGAGAGCCTGGCTCGGCCCGGGCTTTAGCCGCGGTTTCCCCAGATGCGGATGCGGAGCAGTTTGAGCAGGCGGCTCTCCACGTGCCAGTTTTCCAGCTTCATCCGGACCGGCAAGCTTTGGCCCGGAAAGATCGAAGGGCCGACCGAGGTGCATCCTTGGGTCAGGTCCAGGCTGGCGTGTCCGCTGGCCAGCTCGGTTTCCCAGTCCATCTCGATGGCCTCAAAGCTGTAGGGAATGCCGACCGGATGCTGCGGATCAAAGAAGGTGAAGTACAGCTGAAGGTCCGTCTGGGTGGCATCCTGCACCAGGTCCAGCCGTACTTGCGCTGCCTTCATGGGCGTCGGGTTGCTGAGAGAGATCGGAAGCTCCAGGGTGCCCAGCCAAGCGGGCAGGGTATCGAAGTCCTTGGGGCCCAGGGTAGCTTCCAGAAGGGCGTGGTCCTCGCAGCCCAGGCGAGCGCCCGCCCAGCCGATGCCGGGGGCCAGAGCAAGGCAGACTGAAAACCCGAGCAAAACGCTCCGCATGTAAAATCATCGACACCTGGGCGCTTGGCCTTGAGAGGCAATCTGTGCGAAAAGGGCGTCATGAATTCGTCGGGTTTTTCGGCAGGCGCTCCGGACTTTGAAGCTTCCTTGGAACAACTCCAGAGGATCGTTAAGAATTTGGAGAGCGGCGAGATGAGTCTGGAGGACTCGCTCAAGAACTTCGAGGAAGGCGTCCGATTGACGCGGGCCTGCCAGGAGTACTTGTCCAAAGCCGAGCAACGGATTCAAGTGTTGACGCAAGGGACCGGCGAAGGGGCTCCTCAGTTGGAGCCTTTCGGTTCAGGAAACCGCGGTTGAGGCGATGAGTCCCCGGATTCCGCAAGACCCGGCCCGGCTCAAGGCGCTGGGGATCGAAGAGCTTCCGCTTTTGGCAGACGAGCTTCGCCAGAGGATCCTCGCGGCATGCCTGAAAAATGGCGGGCACCTTGGGGCCAGCTTGGGGGCCGTCGAGCTGGCCATCGCGCTTCACCGGGTCTTTGATTCCCCGGCAGAGCCGATCATCTGGGATGTGGGTCACCAGGCCTACGCGCACAAGCTCCTGACGGGAAGGGCTGCGCAGTTTGATACGTTGCGGACCACCGGCGGGATCTCGGGCTTCCTGAGCCGCGCCGAGAGCGCGCACGACGTTTTCGGCGCGGGCCACAGCAGCACCTCGATCTCGGCGGCGCTGGCCATGGCCTGGACGCGCGGTCAAGACCCGGCCACGCGCGCCCAGTGGAGTGTCGCTGTGATCGGCGACGGCGGCCTGACCGCAGGCCTGGCACTCGAGGCCTTGACCCAGGTGTCGTCCTTGCCGACGGCGCCTCTGCTGATCGTGCTGAACGACAACCAGATGTCCATCTCGGCCAACGTCGGGGGCATTGCCTCGCTGCTTTCCCAGGGTCGTGCGGGCGAGCTCTTTGAGCTTTTGGGTTGCGATTATCTGGGCCCGGTGGATGGCCATGATCTGTCCCTGCTGATCGGCACCCTGGATGGAATCCGCAGGACCGGCGCCACACGTCCCGTCGTGCTCCATGTGATGACCCAGAAGGGAAAGGGCTACGCGCCGGCCGAAGAGCATCCTTCCGGCTACCACGGCATTTCGCCCGTCGCCCAGGCCAAGCTGGAGACTGCGACCCAGTTGCCCGGACCCAAGCAACGCAGTTTCAGCGAGGCTTTCGGAGCGGCGCTGGTCGGGCTTGCCGAGCGCGATGAGCGCGTGGTCGCGGTGACCGCGGCCATGTCCGAGGGGACGGGCCTTTCGGGGTTCGCGCGGAAATTCCCTGAGCGGCTTTTTGATGTCGGCATCGCGGAGCCGCACGCCGTGACCTTTGGTGCGGGGCTGGCGGCGGCAGGGATGAGACCCGTGGTCGCCATCTACAGCACGTTCTTGCAGCGCGGCCTGGACGGCATCATCCACGACGTCGCGCTCCAGGGTCTGCCGGTCACCTTTGCCATCGACCGGGCCGGTCTGGTGGGAGCCGATGGCCCCACCCATCATGGGGCCTTTGACCTGGCCTACCTCGGGATGATCCCCGGCCTGACCGTGTATTGTCCGGCGACGGAGGCTGATCTTCAGCTCCAGCTGGAGCGCTCGCTTCGATCGACCGGCCCCACGGCCATCCGCTATCCCAGGGGGACGGCCCCCCAGGGGGGCGGGGGCGAGGCCGAGCTGCGCGTGCATCACGAGGCCAAGGCTCCGAAGCTCCAGCTTCTGGCCCTGGGAAGCGCGGAATCGCGGGTCGCCGCGGCTTACCGGGGATTGCCGGAAGGGCTCCGCGAGCAGGTCTCGTTTTCCACTGTCCTTTGCGCCAAGCCGTTTCCAGGGTTGCTTCTGGAGAGGCTCAGGGCCGCTCCCCACGTGCCGGTGCTTTGGGTCGAGGATGGCACCGTTCGCGGAGGCGCGGGCCAGGCGCTATTGGCCGAGATCCAGGCAAGTCATCGAGCCGAGTTCCGCATCCTGGGCTATCCGGACGCGTTTGTTCCGCATGGCGCGATGCCTGACCTGGAGCGCGCTCTGGGGTTGTCGCCCGGCGCCATTCGCGCCGAAGCGGAGCGGTTGGCCCAGCCATGAGCCCCAAGCAGCGCAAGCGCCTGGACGTACTCCTGACGGAGCTTGGGCTTGCGCCCAGTCGCGAGCGGGCGCAGGCGCTCATCATCGCAGGTCACGTGCTGGTCGCGGACACCCCGGTGACCAAGCCGGGGCACGCGGTTCCGGAGGCGGAGCAGGGCCAGATCCGTGTCCGGGGTGAAGAGCACCCGTATGTGTCCCGGGGCGCCCTCAAGCTGGTCGCGGCATTGGATGCGTTTCACATCCCGGTGCATGACCGGGTGGGCCTGGACGTGGGCGCTTCCACGGGCGGCTTCACCGAGGTGCTGCTGGAGCGGGGAGCCGTGAAGGTCTTTGCCCTGGATGTCGGCCACAATCAGCTGCACTGGAAAATCAGGACCGACCCCAGGGTCGTGGTCCATGAAAGGGTCAATGCCCGCTCGCTGGAGTTTGAACAGCTGGGCCGGACGATGGACCTCATCGTCATGGACGTTTCATTCATCTCCATCACCAAGATCCTTCCGGCCCTCTTGCAATTCATGACACCCGGGACCGACCTGGTGACCCTGATCAAGCCGCAGTTCGAGGTGGGTCGGGAGGCCGTTGGAAAAGGCGGCATCGTGACCTCGGAGGAGGCCCGCGCTGGGGCGGTTGCCGAGGTCAGCCGTTCGGCGGAAAGCCTTGGATTGAGGCGCTTTGGCTTGATAGACTCCCCGATCAAAGGGACCGATGGAAACCACGAGTACCTCGCGCACTGGAAGCGCGGCTCGGAGGCGACCCCGGGACCTTTCCCAGGATGAACGCAACCCACCGACTTTTCCCCATTTCGTTTCGGCTGCCGGTCCTGCTGCTGATGATGGCGGGGCTGGCCTCGTGTTCGCACGCGCCCCGGCGCCCGGGCCCTGAGGCTTCGCCCGACGGGGCGGCACCGCGTTCGTCACTGCCCCAAGCGCCCGCCGAACCGGCCGGGCCCCCGGAACCCTACGGGCCGCAACCGGCCCCTCCGGCCGAGGTCTATGGTCCGACGCAGATCCAGCTCAGGCCCGTGGTCCTGGTACTTGGCCCCGGCATGGCCCGTGGCTTCGCCCACGCCGGGGTGCTGCGTGCGCTCGAGGATGCCAAGGTTCCGGTGGCAGGCATCGTGGGAACCGAGATGGGCGCGCTCCTGGGGACTCTCTACGCGGCCTCCCGGAACGGGAATGAATTCGAGTTCGGCCTTCTGCGCCTGAAGGAAGACCTCTTCAACGGCCAAGGCGTCCTCTTGAGCCGCCTTTTCCGCGCGGAATCGGAAGGCCGCGGTCTGGAAGAGACCCTGGAAAAGCTCCTGGGCAGCAAGGACCTGAAGGAGCTGCGCTTGCCGTCGCGGGTGCTCGTGCAGAGGATTCCGGGCGCCGCTTCGCTGCTGGAAAGCGGACGGGCCGCCCAGGCGGTGCGTGCGGCACTCGCCATCCCGGGCGTCCTTCGCGCCGGAAAACTGGGAACCGGCACCGCGGGCTCGAGCGGTGAGAAATACGCTTACCCCGTTTCGGAGGCCCGCTCGGCATTTCCGGGCTCCCCGGTCGTCGTCGTGGATGTGGCGGACCCGCGGGCCGCCTCGGCCCGGACGCAGGGTCAGCGCGAGGAGGTGCGGCGCTACCTGGCCGGCATCGCGCGCCAGTCCCAGGGCCTGGACACCCAGGCCGACCTGGTCATCCGCCCTGAGCTCAAGGGAATCGAAGCGCTCGATTATTCGAAAAAGACCGAAGTCATTTTCCGCGGAAGATCCGCTACCCAGGCACGCCTGGGCCAAATCCGGCACCTTGTCGGCATGCCAGGAGAGAATCCGTGAGTTCTTCAGGACGTTCCAACGATGCAGGTCTCTTTGCAGGAATCACCGGGGCTCATCTGGGGCGGGGAGCCCGGATGCTTTTCGGGCTCGCGATCGTGGGCAGCCTGGTGGCCACGATCCTGGGTGGGTTGGTCTTCTGGTACTTCTCGGGCAGTCTTCCCAAGATCATCTCGGTCGAGGATTACCGCCCCCTCACGGTCACGCGCCTGGTCAGTGGCCAGGGAAAAGAGGAGCGCCTCTTTGGCGAATTCTTCAAGGAACGGCGCTACCTCGTGCCGTATTCCTCGATGCCCGAGACCCTGGTCCGCGCCTTCATTTCGGCGGAAGACGACAAGTTCTTCGAGCACCAGGGCGTCAACATGGCCTCGATCCTGCGGGCAAGCATTGCCAACTTCCGCGCGGGCCATGTCGTCCAGGGCGGGAGCACCATCACGCAGCAGGTGGCCAAATCCCTGCTCCTGACGCCCGAGAGGAGCTTTGTCCGCAAGATCAAGGAAGTGATCCTGGCAGGCCGGATCGAGGCCAACCTGAAGAAGGAGCAGATCCTCTTCCTGTACCTCAACCAGATCTACCTGGGTCACGGCGCCTATGGCGTGGAGGCGGCCAGCCGCACCTATTTCAACAAGAGCGCAAGCGAGCTTTCGCTGGGTGAGTGCGCGGTGCTGGCCGGTTTGCCGCAGGCCCCTGGCAAGTACAGCCCGCACCTGAACCCCAAGAAGGCCAAGGAACGCCAACTCTACGTGCTGCGGCGGATGTACGAGAACAAGTTCATCAGCCAATCCCAGATGCAGGAGGCCGCGGCCACTCCTCTCAAGATCCACCAGGACGAGGACGTCAACGCCAAGTACTCGGCCTATCTCGTCGAACAGGTGCGCCGTTACCTGGTCGACAAGTACGGAGAGAAGGCCGTCTACGAGGATGGCCTGAAGGTCCAGGTCCCCACGACCCCTGAGCTTGCGGCAGCGGCGCGCAAGTCCGTCCAGGAGGGCCTGCGTGTGGTCGACAAGCGGATCGGCTACCGCGGCCCGCTCCAGAAGCTGAAGAGCTCCGAGGAAATCGAGAAATTCCTCCAGGAGGAGCGCACGCGCCTGGTGCTCCAGAAGACCGGCTATGAGCTGCTCCTGCCGGATGGGCACCTGGACGCCCTGGCCGCACTGAAACAGGAGGGCGTGACCCGGGATCAGCAGCTCCTGAAGGAAGGCGAGCTTTACCGCGGCGTCGTGACGAGCTTCGATGATCGGCGCAAATCGGCAGGTGTGATGATCGGCGCCATCAAGGCCGAGCTGCCCATCGATGGCATGCGCTGGGCGCGCGGCCTGCGCGATGACAAGACCGGCGCACCGGTGCGGGGCGAACCGGGTGTTCCTTCGCAGGTCCTGTCCAAGGGGGATGTGATCCTCGTGAAGGTCAACCGGATCGCGGATGCGGCCGTGAGCGTGGGCCTCGAGCAGGAGCCGTTGGTGCAGGGAGCGCTCTTTTCGCTCGATGTGCAGACCGGCGACGTGCTGGCCATGGAGGGGGGCTACGACTTTGCCCAGTCCGAGTTCAACCGCGTGACCCAGGCGCAGCGCCAGCCCGGCTCGTCGTTCAAGCCCATCATTTATGCGGCTGCCGTTGAAAAGGGCTTCACGCCCGCTTCGGTGATCGTGGATTCGCCCATCGTTTACGAGGACGCGGAGAACGGGAAGTGGAAGCCCACGAACTTCGAGGAGAAGTTCTACGGTGACACGACCTTCCGGCAGGCGCTCATCAAATCCCGGAACGTGCCCACCATCAAGATCGTCCAGTCGCTCCAGGTGCAGAACGTCATCGATTTTGCACGCCGCCTGGGAATGAACGGACAGTTCCCGGGAGATCTTTCCATTTCGCTCGGAAGTGGCGCCGTTTCCCTCTCCGAGATGACCCGCACCTACGCTCTTTTTCCGAGACTGGGGCGGAGACTTCATCCGGTGTTCATCTCGCGGGTCGAGGACCGCGACGGGCGTCTCCTGGAGGAACGGAAGCTCGCCGCTGCCGCGCCGGCCCCGCTGCCTGCTCCGGCGAAGCCGGGCGACAAGGAATCCGAACCTGCCCTCGGCTCAGGTTATCCTCTGGCCTCGGATCCGGATCAGCTCCTCGATCCCCGGGTCGCCTTCGTCATGACCCATCTGATGAAGGAAGTGGTCAATTACGGCACGGGGCACGAGGCCAAGACACTGGGACGGGCCGCCGCGGGCAAGACCGGCACGACCAATGATTACCTGGATGCCTGGTTCGTGGGCTTCACTCCTTCAGTGGTCACGGGCGTCTGGGTCGGGTTCGACAACCAGAAGTCCATCGGCCCGGGCGAAACCGGTGCCCGTGCCGCCTTGCCCATCTGGCTTTCGTACATGAAGGAAGCCGTCAAGAACACGCCGGACCAGGACTTCACGGTGCCCAGCGGGGTGGTGTTTGCGACCATCGACCCGACCACCGGAAAACTGGCGGCACCGAACCTTTCTGGGTCCATCAAGGAAGCCTTCATCGAGGGCACCGAGCCCAAATCGGGCGGCGGACCCGTCAGCGGCGGCACGCAGTCCCAGAGCGAATTTCTTAAAGAAGACATTGAATAAGGCCGAATATTTCCACAGAGGAGATATAACTCCCTGTGGTGTTGTCCTGCCTGCGCCGACCGCTTGCGATCTCCTTCGCCCTGCACGCGCTTCTCTTCCTGATCCTGCTGAAGGGTCTGGGACCCGTGCCCGCACGGTCCAAGCCCGTCTGGATCGAGGTGGAGGCGGTACCCGCCCTGAGGCCCAAGTCCCGGGTTGCTGATGCGTCGCGAAATCGAATCGTTCAGACCCGCTCCGAGCAGCCGGCGCGCGAGGCGCCCAAGGATGCTTTCCTGGGGGAGCGCAACCAGGTGGTTGAACGGCAGACGGTTTCCCGCGACCAGGTAACGAGAATGGGCGACCAGGCACGTGCCTCGTCCCAGCCTAAGAGCCCCAAGACCCGGACCGCCCAGAAATTCCCGTCGATGACTCCGGCGGCGAGTCTGAGTCATCTGGGGGTCCCGATTCCTGAGCCCCGTTCCCAGACCCTCTCCCCCGAGGAGCAACTGGCTCTGGAGCGGCAGCCGGACCGGAATGGCCGCGGAACGCCGCAGGATTACGTGCGCGGGCTTCGGGGTGCCGAGACCACTGCGCTCAACACGCGCGAGTTCATCTTCTTTGGCTACTTCCAGCGGATCCGGGGCAGCCTGGACCGCGCGTGGAACGAGGTCCTTCGCGATCAGCTGGATCGTTACTACCGCAAGGGTCGCCAGTTGGCGGCCAACACGGAACACATGACCCGCACGCTGGTCACGCTCGACTCCGCGGGCGAAGTGGTCCGGGTGCAGGTCATCGAAGCCTCCGGAACACAGGACCTGGACCAGGCGGCCATCTCGGCCTTCAATCGAGCCGGTCCGTTCCCGAATCCGCCCAAAGGACTCCTGGACTCGGCTGGCCGGATCCAGATCCGTTGGGACTTCGTGGTCAGGACCTGAGGGTCAGCTCCGGCCGCCTTTGATGCGGTCCAGGCCTTCCTGGTACAGGTACTCCGTCCAGATGCGGTCGAGCTTCCGGAAGGTCTGGATGAGGCTCTCTGCCGCCTCGCGCTCCGAAATTCCCTGCGCGCGTGAAATGGAGCGCACGGTCTGAAGGATGGCTCCGACGGCCGGGCTGCTCATCAGCGTGCGAAGCTCTCCCGAAAAATCGGAGACGCCCTCGGCGCGCGTGGACACCAGGGCAGTATTGAAAATACGAGCCAACTCTTCCTCGGACGACATTCCTGGGATTGAAGTCCTTCCAGTCGTGAAAGCACTCATGGGTTGGCGTTGCTCCTGCTGCGCGGTTCGGCCCGAGTGAAGAAACATACCGTCCGGTGGGTGGCCCCACAAGGCCCCTCACCGGAAAATCCGGTCAAGCAAAAAGTAGCGGCATGCCCCCTCGAAATTTGGTAGTCCTCGGTCCAAACCCAGCGCCATAAGAGGACTCCATGACGAAGAAAAATGCCTTCGCTTCCCGGCACATTGGTCCGCGTCCCGCCGAGATCCAGCAGATGCTGGAAACCCTGGGAATCAGGTCTCTGGATGAGCTGGTGGATCAGACGGTCCCTGCGCAGATCCGGCTCGGCAAGGAGCTGGATGCGGGCGCTCTGGGACAAGGACGCGAGGAGATCCAGTTCCTGGAGACCCTCCGCGCCTTGGCAAAAAAGAACCGGATCTTCCGTTCCCATATCGGCATGGGCTACAGCGACTGCGTCGTGCCGCCCGTCATCCAGCGGAACATCCTGGAGAATCCGCGCTGGTACACCCAGTACACGCCGTACCAGGCCGAAATCGCCCAAGGACGTCTGGAAGCGCTGCTGAATTTCCAGACGCTCATCACCGACCTGACGGGCATGGAGATTGCCAATGCCTCGCTGCTCGATGAAGGGACCGCAGCAGCTGAAGCCATGCACATGGCCCTGGCCATCCAGGGCCAGGCCGATGCCCGCAAACGCACCTTGTTTGTCGCCGACGATTGCCATCCGCAGACGGTGGCGGTGATCCGCACCCGGGCCGAGCCGCTGGGTATCGAGGTGGCCGTGGGCAGCGCCGAGAAGTTCCTGGCCGCAGCTCCCGATCCCGTGCTTTTCGGGGCAGTGTTCCAGTACCCGTCCACCGATGGTGCGGTCCGCGATCTGGGCGCACTGGTCGAGAAGGCGCACGCTTCGGGCGCGCTGGCCATCGTCGCGGCCGATCTGCTGGCGTTGACGCTCTTGAAGGCGCCCGGCGAACAGGGTGCCGACATCGTCGTGGGCAGTGCCCAGCGTTTCGGTGTGCCGATGGGTTTTGGCGGTCCGCACGCCGCCTACCTTTCCACGAAGAAATCGTTCCAGAGGCAGATCCCGGGGCGTCTGGTGGGCGTCTCCAAGGATGCTGACGGGCGCCCGGGCATCCGGCTGGCGCTGCAGACGCGCGAGCAGCACATCCGGCGCGACAAGGCTACCTCCAACATCTGCACGGCCCAGGTGCTCCTGGCCATCATGGCCAGCATGTACGCCGTTTACCACGGGCCTGAGGGTCTCCGCGAAATCGCGGAGCGCGTGCACGGCCTGGCGGGCCTTCTGGCCGAGGGCCTGAGGAAGCTGGGCTTCGAGATCGATTCGCGTCCGTTCTTCGACACGGTCCGCGTGGGCCTGGGCTCGCATTCGCAGGCCGAGATCCTGATGCGTGCCCATGCGGCCTCCCTGAACCTGCGCGTTCTGGACGCAAAGACCCTGACCGTGGCCCTCGATGAGACCACGACGATCCAGGATGTGGAGACGCTCTGGAAGGTGTTCGGAGGCGACACTGCGCGCTCGCTCGGCGCCGAGGCCCTGAAGGGCACGGTTCGTTCCTCGCTTCCTGCCGCGGTTTCGCGCACCAGCGCCTACCTCACGCATCCGGTGTTCCATGCGCATCGCTCCGAGACGGATCTGCTGCGCTACATGACCAAGCTCCAGAACCGCGACCTGTCGCTGGCGCATTCCATGATCCCGCTCGGGTCGTGCACGATGAAGCTGAACGCCACGGCGGAAATGGTGCCGGTCAGCTGGCCCGAGTTCGGGGCTCTCCATCCTTTCGTGCCTGCCGAGCAGGCCCTGGGCTACCGGGAGATGATCACGGACCTGGAGCACCAGCTTTCGGAGGTCACGGGATTTGCCGGAATTTCCCTGCAGCCGAACGCGGGCTCCCAGGGCGAGTACGCGGGCCTGCTCGTCATCCGCAAGTACCACCTGTCGCGCGGCGATTCCCATCGCAACGTGTGCCTGATTCCGCAGTCGGCCCACGGCACGAACCCCGCATCGGCCGTCATGGCCGGCATGAAGGTGGTCGTGGTCCAGTGTGACGCCGATGGAAACGTGGATGTGGCCGACCTGCGCGCCAAGGCCGAAGCCCATTCGAGGGAGCTCTCCGCGCTGATGGTCACCTATCCTTCGACCCACGGGGTGTTCGAGGAGGCCATCGGGGAGATCTGCGAGATCGTCCATCGCCACGGCGGGCAGGTCTACATGGATGGCGCCAACATGAACGCGCAGGTGGGTCTGTGTCGTCCGGGAGACTTCGGCCCGGACGTCTGCCACCTGAACCTCCACAAGACCTTCTGCATCCCGCACGGCGGCGGTGGTCCCGGCATGGGTCCCATCGGCGTGGCCAAGCATCTGGTTCCGTTCCTGCCCACGCATCCGGTGGTGCCGATGGGCGGAGAGCAGGGCGTGGGCGCGGTTTCGGCGGCGCCGTGGGGAAGTGCCAGCATCCTTCCCATCCCGTACGTGTACATCAAGCTGATGGGCGCACAGGGCCTGAAGGAAGCCACCCAGGTGGCCATCCTGAATGCCAACTACATGGCCTTGCGCCTCGGGCCCCATTTCCCGGTGCTCTACAAGGGCAAAAGCGGGCGGGTGGCCCACGAGTGCATCATCGATCTTCGCGGGCTCAAGGCTTCGGCGGGAATCGAGGTGGAAGATGTGGCCAAGCGGCTCATGGACTACGGCTTCCACGCACCCACCGTGTCTTGGCCGGTGGCGGGCACCATGATGATCGAGCCCACCGAGAGCGAATCCAAGGCCGAGATGGACCGCTTCTGCGAGGCCATGATCGCCATCCGGCAGGAGATTGCCGAAATCGAGCAGGGCAAGCTGGACCGCCAGAACAACCCGCTCAAGAACGCTCCCCACACGGCCGAGCAGGTGACCCGCACCGAATGGAACCGCCCTTACAGTCGCGAGCGTGCCGCGTTCCCGGCACCTTGGGTGCGGGAGAACAAGTTCTGGCCCTTCGTCGGGCGCATCGACAACGTCTACGGCGAGCGCAACCTGGTTTGCGCCTGCCCGCCGATCGAGTCGTACCAGGGCTGAGGGACCGTGGCGGGAATCGAGGTTCGCCCCTTCTCTGGTCCGCAGGATTTCCTCGAGGCCTGTGGACCCTGGCTGCAGGGGAACGAGGCCTGCAATAGCCTACCGCTCGCAATCGCTGCGAGGGCGGGGACTGGGTCGTCGACCTGGATGGCCGAGGCCCGCATTGGGGGAGCGCGGCTGGGTTCGCTTTGCCACGAGGCGGGGAAGAGGGCGGTGCTCTCGGTGCCCTGCCTGCCCGAGGCAGCCTCCGCTTTGGCATTGGCCCTGGGTGCCGAAGGCCCATCCCGGCAGGTTACCGGTGTGCTGGGCGAGGCCCCCGCGGTCAGCGCTTTTGTGGAAAAGTGGAAAACCCTGCGACCCACCGTAAGCCAGTCCGCAAAGAAGCTGGTGATCTACGGGCTCTCGGAAGTGCTGCCGCCCGGCCGACCCGCGCTGGGGGGAATGCGCCTGGGCTCCGGCAGCGAGCTTTCGCAGCTCGTGCGCTGGTCCCAGTCGTTTTCCAGAGAGGCGCGAGTCCAGGCGCCACCGGTGGGTCACGAAGCCTACGTCCAGGGCCTGATCGCGGAACATAGGCTTTTTGTGTGGGAAGATGTGGGCGAGCTCAAGGCCATGGCCGCGTTGACTGGCCAGACCCCGCGGGGAGTCCGCGTCAGCCTGGTCTTCACTCCGGCCTCCGAGCGGGGCCAGGGGTATGCAAGCGCCCTGGTGGCCGGACTGTGCCAGAAGGAGCTCGACCAGGGGCGGAAAGTCGTTTCCCTGTTTGCTGACCTGGAAAACCCGACCTCAAACTCGATCTACCGGAAGATCGGGTTCAAAAAAGAAGCCGAGGTCGAAGAATTGCTCTTCGGCCCCGGCTGAAAAGGTTTTTCCTGAAGTTGGCTTACTTCAGCGTGGCCACGAAAGATTCGTAGGCGGATGCGTCCATCAGGTCCCCGGCCGATGCCGCATCGGTGACCTCGATCTTGATCATCCACTGCCCGTGGGCGTCGGAGTTGAGCTTGGCCGGATCACCCGGCAGTGCCGCGTTGGATTCGACCACCTTGCCCGTGACCGGCGAATACAGGTCGGACACGGCCTTGATGCTTTCCACCACTCCGAAGGTCTCGCCCTTCTTGAGCTCGCGGCCCGCCTTGGGCAGGTCCACGAACACGATGTCACCCAGCGCGCTCTGCGCGTGATCGGTGATGCCCACGGTGACCACCTTGCCCTCGACCCGGGCCCATTCGTGATCTTTGGTGTACTTCAGTTCAGCGGGAAAACGCATGGTTGGCTCCTCGTGGATGGCGTTCTTCAGTAAGGACGCTTGTAGAAAGGGGTTGCGATGACTTCAGCAGGAATCTTGGCGCCGCGGATCTCGACCGCGATGCGGGTGCCGATGGCCGAGTGGGGAAGGGCGATGGATGCCACGCCGATGGCCATGCCGAGCGAAGGCGACTGGGTGCCGCTCGTCAGCTCGCCGATCCGGGTCGCGCCGTCGGGCGTGTAGACCGGGTAGCCCTGGCGCGGGATGCCGCGCTCCAGGAGCTTGATCCCCACCAGCGCGCGTTTGAGCCCCTGTTCCTTGGCGGCCGCGATCGCGGCTCTTCCCACGAAATCACCCTTGTCGAGCTTGGTGACCCAGCCTAGGCCGGTCTCGAGCGGGTTGGTCGTGTCGCCGAGCTCGTGCCCGTAGAGCGGGTACTTGACCTCGAGCCTGAGCGTGTCGCGAGCCCCCAGGCCGCAGGGCTTGATGCCGCGCTCACGGCCAGCTTCCAGCAGGGCCCGCCAGACTTCAGGCCCCTTCTCCCAGGCAACGTACACTTCGAAGCCGTCCTCGCCCGTGTAGCCGGTGCGGGCCAGGATGGCCGGAATGCCGTCCAGGACCGTTCCTTCGGCAAACCAGTAATTCTTGATGGGCGAAAGCGGTGTGGAAGTGAGCTTCTGGAGCACCTCCTGCGCATGGCGGCCCTGGATGGCGATCTGCGTGTAGCGGGCGCTTTCGTTCGAGAGCGTGAAATCCGGATGCTGGGCCTTGAAGCGGGCCGCGATCTTCTGCATCCAGGCAAAATCCTTGTCCGTGTTCGAGGCGTTGACCACGACCAGGTAGCGGCCTTCGGCGCGGCGGTAGATGATCAGGTCATCCACGATGCCGCCTTCCTCGTTGCACATGGCGGTGTACTGGGCCTGGCCGATGGCAATCTTGGCCACGTTGTTGGTGACCAGGTGATTCAGGAAAGCTTCGGCATCGGGTCCTTCGACGTGCACTTCGCCCATGTGGCTCACGTCAAAGAGTCCCACCGCGTTCCGGCAGGCCTGGTGCTCGTCCATCACTCCCGAGTACTGGACCGGCAGCTCCCAGCCGCCAAAGTCGATCAGGCGGCCGCCCAGCCGCTGGTGCTCCTCGAAAAGCGCGGTACGTTTCAGCATGGAACCGGGTTTAGCACCGGCCTCAGGCCAAGCCAAGCCTGCGTTCGGCTGCCCAGACGGTGTTTTCCAGCAGCATCGCGATGGTCATGGGTCCCACGCCCCCCGGAACGGGTGTCATGGCCTGGGCTACCTGGGCCACCGAAGCGGCATCGCAATCGCCCACGACCTTGCCCTCGGCCGTGCGGTGGATGCCCACATCCACCACGACGGCCCCGGGCTTCACGTAAGAGCCATCGATGAGGCCCTGTTTTCCGGCCGCCACGATGAGCAGGTCGGCCTGCCGGGTAAAGGTGGCCAGGTCCGGGGTCCGGCTATGGCAATGGAGGACCGTGGCGTTGCGCTGCAGGAGCAGGGTGGCCATGGGCTTTCCGACGATCGAGCTTCGGCCCACCACGCAGGCGGTCTTTCCCGCGGGCGAAATTCCGTAATGGTCCAGGAGCTTCAGGATTCCAGCAGGCGTGCAGGGCTGGAAGCAGGGCAGACCCAGCACCAGGCGCCCCGTATTCTCGGGATGAAACGCATCGACGTCCTTGTCCGGATGGATCCAGTAAAGGACCTCTTCCTCCAGGAAAGCCGGCGGCAGCGGGCGCTGGATCAGGATGCCGTCCACGGAGGGGTCCTGGTTCAGGCGTTCCACCTCGGCCCGGACCTGGTCGGGCGTCGCCGTGGCAGGCATCCGGACGGTCTCGCTTCCGATGCCCAGGGAAAGAGCGGTTTCGCCCTTCTTCTGGACATAGATCTGGCTTGCCGGATGATCGCCCACCAGCACCACGGCCAGCTTGGGCGGGGCCCCGCGCCGCTGGGACACCTGGGCAATTCGCGCACGCAGCAGGGCTTCGAGGGCCATCGTCACGGGCTTGGCGGTCAGTTTTTGCATGAGTCCCCTGGATCCTTGGGCCGATCAAATCGGCAGACAAAAAGCGGCAGAAAATGCACCTCGGAAGCGGCGGATTTTGCCGACCCGGAAATTTTTGCTCATCTTCAGGTGTAAAAAAGTTCCGCCCCGAAGGAAAGGGCGAACTGTGCTCCCTTCAGATGGTGGCGCAAAAGTCCCTGAAGGAACAAGAGGATACCGGCGCTTTCCGGAGAGAGCCCAGGCCCGGTCGAAAATTCCCGTTCAGGAAAACTTCCGGCACGCCGATTGCTCTCTTCTGCCCACGGAGACAGGACGTCTCCAAGGAGCAAAAGGACTTGGCATCAGGAATCTGGACCTCCGTATCAGGCGCGAATGCTCGGGCCATGGAAGTGGATACGGTGGCAAACAATCTGGCCAACTCGGACACCCTCGGGTTCAAGAAGGACGCGCCGTCCTTCAAGGAGTACCTGAGCACGTTGGAGCGCGAGCACGAGCCGCAGGAAGTCCCGCGAGGTCCGTTCAAGGACAAGGACTTCTATCCTCTCGACGGCAAGGACCAGGCCTTCGTCGTGGTCGACGGGAGCCAT
>CANFHS010000001.1 GCA_947446835.1 Bacteriovoracaceae bacterium | reverse complement strand
GCGATGGCACCCCCTGGCGCTCCTACCTTTACGGGGCCGACCTGGCGATCTGGCTCTGGACCCTGCTCGTGAAAGGGGTTCCGGGGCGGGCGTACAACGTGGGCTCTGACCAGGCGTTTTCCATCGCGCAGGTCGCGGAAACCGTGGGCCGTTTCTACGGATGCCCGGTCCAGATCGCCAAGCAGGCCGATCCATCCGTGCCTGCGGCCCGCTACATTCCTTCCGTGGAACGCGCACGCCGGGAGCTGGGGCTTGAACCCTGGATCAGCCTCACCGAGGCCCTTTCCCGGACCGAGGCCTACCTCCTGAGGGCGGCACCATGAACACCGGCGTCCGCAGCGAGCTCCACCCGGGCGGCTTGGCAATCCTCATCCTCGATTCGCCCCAGACCTTGAACGCGCTCAGCCTGCCCATGGTGCGCGAACTTCGCACGTGCCTCCAGGCCTGGGCGCACGATCCTTCGGTGCGCGCCGTGGTCCTCCGCGGCGAGGGAGCCAAGTCGTTCTGCGCCGGAGGCGACGTCAAGAAGGTCGCCCTGTCGAAGCTGGACATGGGCTCCAGCTACACGCGCGACTTCTTCTTCAACGAATACACGACCGACTACCTGATCCATGTTTATCCCAAGCCCATCCTGGTCCTGGCCCACGGGCTGGTGCTGGGTGGCGGACTAGGCCTGCTGTCGGGAGCCAAGATCCGGGTCCTTTCGACCGATGCCCAGCTCGGCATGCCCGAGATCCTCATCGGTCTTTATCCGGATGTGGGAGCCAGCTACTTCCTGTCCCGTCTGCCCCTGGGTCTGGGCGAATTCCTGGGCTGGACCGCGGCCCGGCTCAACGCAAGGTCATCGGTCGAGCTGGGGCTCGCGGACTTCCTCGTTCCGGCAACCCAATTCCCGGGCCTGATTGCGGGGCTCCAGGGTTCCTTCGCAAGCTCCCCGGAAACGGACGCCGAAGGCCTGCTCCTGGCCGAAGTGGCACGCCATGCCGTCCCGCCCGAAACGCTCCAAGCCGACGCCCTGCGTTCCCACCTCCCTGAGGCGATTCGCATCGGGCAGAGCCAGACCCCGTTGGAGGCAGCCCGCCTGCTCAAGGCCTGGGCGCAGTCGTCCGACCCCTGGAAGGCCTCAGCGGCCACGAACTTCAAGGCTGGCTCGCCGACTTCCGCCTGGCTGATCCAGGAGCAGCTTCGAAAGGGGCGCACTCTCAGCCTCGGGGACTGCTTCCGCATGGAGATGAACCTTTCCGTCCAATGCTTCGAGCGGGGAGACTTCCCGGAAGGGGTCCGCGCCCGACTCATCGACAAGGACCTGAATCCGCGCTGGAACCCGCCCACCCTGGACGCCGTCCAGGCAGGCTTCGTCCGCAGCCTGTTCGACGACTGCTGGGGCCAGGGGCCTCACCCGCTGGCGCACCTCGAGCAAGCGCTCAGCGCGCCTCGGCGGTCCTGAGCCAGGGCGCCTTGCCCGAGTCCCAAACGGCCTGCAGCTCGATCTTGTCGCGGAGCGTGTCCATGGGCTTCCAGAAGCCTTCGTGCCGGAACATCATGAGCTGCTGATCCGAGGCCAGCTTGGCCAGGGGGGCCCGTTCCAGGACGCAGGAAGACTCCGTCGACAGGTAGCCACGGAACTCCTTGCGGAACATCAGGTAGCCGCCGTTCACGAGCGACTGCTTGAATTCGGGTTTCTCCAGGAAGCTCGAAACCCGTCCGTCCGCGCCCACTTCCAGCTCGCCGAAACGCGCGGTCGGCCTCACGCCGAGCATCGTGCCGAGCTTGCCGTGCTTCTCGTGGAACGCCAGCTCCGCCCCCAGATCCACGTCCGCCAGGCCGTCGCCATAGGTCACGGCAAAGTTCTCGAAAGGCTCGGCCGCCTGGACCAGGTCGAAGGCGCGGGCCACGCGGGCGCCCGTCATGGTCTCCAGGCCGGTGTCGATCACGCGGACCCGCCAGCGCTCCTGCGCGGCGCTCTTGCCGAAAGGCCGGGGCCCGGCAGCGGTGTCGGCCCGGTGGTCGATCTGGAGGTGATTGGGACGGAACTCGTAATCCAGGAAGTACTGCTTGATGTCCCAGGCGCGATAGCCCGCGCAGATCACGAAATCATTGAAACCCCAGCTGTAATAGTAGCGCATCAGGTGCAGCAGGATGGGGATGTCGCCGACCTCGATCATGGGCTTGGGCCGGACCGAGGTTTCCTCGGAAATCCGCGTGCCCATGCCGCCAGCCAGGATGAAAACCGGGACATTCTTGGGTTCCATTTTCAAAAAGTAGCACCAAAATCCGCCGGCCGCCAAGTGCGGGCCCTCGCTTTTAAGGTGGCGCCGACCAGACCGGGGCACTATCTTCTGAAGCCACGATGAAGCGAATCTGGGTCGTCACCCCCTGCTACAACGAGGAAGAAAACGTCCACGAGCTGCACCAACGCATCCGGGAGGTTTTCGAGAAGCTCGGCAGCCGGTACCAGTACACCCACCTGTTCATCGACAACGCCTCCAGCGACGGCACGGTGCGCGAAATCCGCAGGCTGGCAGCCCAGGACCCGGAACACGTCAAAGCCATCGTCAACCTGCGGAACTTCGGTCACATCCGCTCGCCCTACTACGGGCTGCTCCAGGCCGAGTGCGACGCGGCCATCCTCATGGCCTCCGACCTGCAGGACCCCCCCGAGCTGATTCCCGAGCTCCTCCAGCAATGGGAAGAGGGCAAGCCGGTGGTCCTGCTGGTCAAGAACCAGGCCGAGGAATCACCGCTCTTCTTCGCGGTCCGCAGCACCTTTTACAGCTTCATCAACCGCCTCTCCGAAATCCGGCTGATCAAGAATGCCACCGGCTCGGGCCTCTATGACCAGCAGGTCATCCGGACGCTCCGCACCATCGAAACCTCCTACCCCTACTTCCGGGGTCTGGTGGCCGACCTGGGCTACGAGATCGGCACGGTGAAGTTCAAGCAGCCCAATCGCAAGCGGGGCCTCTCGTCGAACAACTTCTACACGCTCTACGACATGGCCATGACCGGCATCACCCACCACTCCAAGATCCCGCTCCGGGTGGCGGCGTTCTTCGGATTCACGCTGGGCTCGTTGAGCCTGCTCGTGGCGATCGGCTACCTCGTGGCCAAGCTCCTCTGGTGGAACAGCTTCGAGCTGGGCCGGGCCCCCATCCTGGTCGGCATGTTCTTCTTCGCGTCGATCCAGCTCTTCTTCATCGGCATCATCGGCGAATACATTGGTGCCATTTATACGCAGGTCCTGCGCCGCCCGCTCGTCATCGAGCGCGAACGGATCGGGTTTTCCACGGAGGCCAACCACCCATGACCCCATCCAAGAACTCGTCCTGGCGCGGCTCCCGGGTTTTCATCACCGGCGCCACGGGACTGCTCGGCTCCCACCTGACCCGCCTGCTGGTCGACCAGGGGGCCGATGTCGTGGCCCTGGTGCGCGACTCGGTGCCACGGTCCCTGTTCTGGAGCCCGGATCCCGCCTGGAACCTCAGCCAGAGGGTGACCACCGTCCGGGGAGAGCTTGAGAACTTCCAGGTCCTGGAGCGCGCCATCAACGAGTACGAGATCGACACCGTGTTCCATCTGGGCGCCCAGACCATCGTGGGGGCGGCCAACCGGAGCCCCGTGGCGACCTTCCGCGCCAACATCGAAGGCACCTGGAACCTGCTCGAGGCTTGCCGGCTGCACTCCGGCAAGGTCAAGCGCGTGCTCATCGCATCGAGCGACAAGGCCTACGGAAATCTCGAAGGCCAAGCCTATGACGAAGGCTTTCCGCTCCGGGGCGAGCACCCCTACGACGTGTCCAAGTCCTGCGCCGATCTCATTTCGCGCGCCTACAGCGTGAGCTACGGGGTACCGGTGGCCGTCACCCGCTGCGGAAACTTCTTCGGCCCGGGCGACCTGAACTACAACCGCATCATCCCGGGCACCGTCCGCGACGTGCTCGAAAACCGCGCACCCGTCATCCGCTCCAATGGCGAGTTCATCCGCGACTACATCTACGCCGAGGACGGCGCGCACGCGTACCTGACGCTGGCGCAGGCCATGGTAGGCGGCAAATTTTCGGGCGAAGCGTTCAACTTCAGCTACGGACTGCGGCTCACCGTCAAGGACGTGGTGGCCCACATCCTGAAAGCCATGGGCCGCGAGGATCTGAAGCCCGTGGTCCAGAACCAGGCCACCAACGAGATTCCGGTCCAGTGCCTGAACAGCGACAAGGCGGTCCGCGAACTGGGCTGGAAGCCCCGCTTCGGCTTTGACGAGGGCCTCAAGTCCACGATCGACTGGTACCGTCACCAGCTGGGCTGAGCGGCCCCGGCCGGGACCTCACCAGCGCAGCGCCCGCCAATCGCCCCGGGCGCGCACATCGGGAAGCCGTCCACCCAGGAGCGGGCTGAACGCCCGCGTGATGGGCTCCACATCGGCTTCCACCAGGCCCGAGAGGATCAGGGAACCTCCCACGCGCGGCAGCCGTCCCACCAGCTCGCCCGCAAATTCGAGCAGCACCGGTTTGAGGATATTGGCCACCACCACCGGGTAGGATTCACCGGGAGCGGGCAGACGCTCGAAAATGTGGACGCGATCCTCCACCCCGTTCATCCGCGCATTTTCCAGCGCGTTCTCGTTGGCCAGCGGGTCGATCTCGACCGCGTCGACCTGGGCGCCCAGGAGGGCCGCGCCGATGGAAAGGATTCCCGAGCCACTGCCAAAGTCCAGGGCACGCAGGCCCTGCAGGGAGCCGCCGCTCCGGGCGGCCAGCTCGGCCAGATGCTCCAGGCAAAGCTGGGTGGTCTCGTGCGTGCCGGTGCCGAAGCCCGCTCCAGGATTCAGGCGCAGCACCCGCGGAAAGCCCGCGGGCGCATGCTCGAAGCCCTGGGGGTGCGCACCTTCGGTGACCTCGACCCAGGGAGGCAGGACGCGCCAGTACGGAGGCAATTCGATGCCCTGGAAGGACGCCTTCCACTGGGCATCCCAGTCCTGGGGCAACACCTCTTCGATGTCCCGATGGATCACCAGGCCAGGGATCCGCGCCAGGCGACCCGAGGCCAGGCGGGCCAGGTCGCCTGCCGAAAAATAGAGCTCCACATCAGCTAGGGACTGGCTTCCGATCCAGTCACGCTCGCGCGGTGCTTCGCCCGCATCGACCGTGAAGGACTCGGTCTCGAAGCCCTGCTCGTGGGCCTCCTCGGCCAGAAGGGTGCCCTCGTGGACACCCAGCAGGCCCGCCTCTTCCTGGAGCTCTTCCCAGAGCCAGGAGTAGAAATCCTCCCGCTCCAGTCGACGTCCATCGACGTCGACGGAACGGGGAACACCGATCCTCAGCTTGAAAGTCGAGGTCATGGATGACGCTTCAGGGATTCGTTGGCGGCTCCGAGCGGTCGCCGCCTCCACCTTCGGAGTCGCCTCCGCCGGAATCACCTTCGCCCGAGTCCGAGTCTCCACCCGGGCCGGCTTCTCCGGCCTGGACGCCTTGGCCCGGCTCGTTGCCCCGACGGCGACGACCGCGGCCCCCGCGACGACGGCGGCGGCGGCGGCGCACTTCCTCGTTGCCCTGTCCGGCCTGGCCGCCTTCGCGACCTTCCTCGGAAGTTTCCGCGGACTGCTCGCCGCTGGGAGTGATCCCCGCCAGCGCCGCGTCCTGGGCCGCCTGGGCGCGCATGAGCGCCAGGCGATCCTCGTCCGAGTGGGCGCCTTCCGCGCCCAGACCCGGCTTGGACAGCACCACTGGAGGTTTCACTTGCACCCGTTCCTTCTGCGGCTGCCGGTCGCGGTCCCGGTCCCGGTCGCGATCCCGATTCCGGTCGCGTCCGCCCTCACGACCGCCTTCGCGGTCGCGGTCCCGCCCGCCGTCCCGGTCACGGCCACCACGCTCGCGGTTCTGGCCCTGCCGTTCCGAGCGTTCCTGCTGCTCGTTCTTCTCGCCACTGCGTCCGCCGCCACTGCGACGGCGACGGCCCCGGTCACGATCCCGCTCGCGGCCGAACTGGCTTGCGGCGGTCCGACGGGTGGCGCCTTCACGCACCTCTCCGGTGATCTCGTACTGTTCGGGATGATGGTCGGCCACGGCCTGCAGGTAGATCTGCTTGCGGTAGCGGCGTTCCAGCTGGTCGAGCGTCTCGCGCTCGTCCACCGCCAGCGCATCGATCGTGTCCGGATGCGCCTGCACCAGGATCTTCTCCACGTCGGCGTCAACCCCTTCGCGCTCGATGTCCCGCAGGATCTCGTAGGCGATGGTCTGCTTGGACTTGATGTAGCCCTTGCCTTCGCAGTGCGAGCACGACTCGCAAAGGCTGCGCACGATGGTGTCGCGCGTGCGTTTGCGGGTCATCTCGATCAGGCCCAGCTCCGAGATCTTGAGGATCGTCGGACGGGCGCGGTCCTTCTTCAAGGCCTCTTCCAGGGCCTGGTAGACGCGGCGCTTGTTCTCCTCGCGCTCCATGTCGATCAGGTCGAGGATGATGATGCCGCCGCAGTTGCGGAGACGCAGCTGGTAGGCGATTTCCTGGACGGCTTCGAGGTTGGTCTTGAGGATGGTGTCCTCGAGGTTCTTCTTGCCCACGTAGCGGCCGGTGTTCACGTCGATGGCCACCAGGGCTTCGGCCTGGTCCACCACGATGTAGCCGCCCGACTTCAGCCACACCTTGCGTTCCAGGGCACGAGCCAGCTCGCTCGAGATGCCGAAGGCGTCAAAGATGGGCAGGTCGCCGTGGTACAGCTCGACCTTCGGCTTCAGCGAAGGCATGAAGTGCGACACGAAGCGCAGGATCTCGTTGTAGTGGTAGCGGGAATCCACCAGGATCTTGTCGATCTCCTCGCTGACCCAGTCGCGGATCGAGCGCAGCACCGAGTTCAGGTCCTCGTACACGAGCGCGGGCGCCGAGACGGTCGCCGACTTCTCGCGGATCTGCTCCCACAGGCGGGTCAGGTAGTCGATGTCCTGCTTGATGCGCTTCTCGGCGTTGTTCTTGCCGCTGGCGGTGCGGACAATGAAGCCCAGCTTGCGGGTCCGGTTGCGCTCCACGAACTCGCGGAGCTTGCGCCGTTCCCCGTCGTTGTCGATGCGGCGGGAAACCCCGACGTGATCGATGGTGGGCATGCACACCAGATGACGGCCCGGGAGCGAGATATGGCAGGTCAGGCGCGCGCCCTTGCTCGAGATCGGGTCCTTGGCCACCTGGACCAGGACTTCCTGGCCTTCCTTCAGCAGCTCCTCGATCTTGGCCTGGCCACGGACCGGCTTCTGCGCCGGCTTGGCCTTGATCCGGCGGCTGCGGTCCCGCTGCTCGCGGAACTCGGGGCGGCGTGCCTTGCCCACGACCTGGACCGCGCCCGGCGCCGCAAGCGACGAACCCGTGCCTTCGGTCGACGTGCCGACCGGACGGTTGGACTCGCCTTCCTCGAAATCTTCCTGGCCTCCGGCGCTCAGCGCCGTGCGATCGCTCTCGCGCTCGTCGCCAAAATCCTCATCGACCGGCTCCATGAGCGGTTCGCCCTCGGGCACTCCGCCACGCACCGGCTCGGCGCCGGCCTGCTGCTGGCCCGGGCCCTGCCCGCGGCGCCGGTTGCGGCCTCCACGACGGCCGCGGCGATGCCGGCGACGTCCATCGCCTCCACCCCCGTTGCCCGCTTCGCCGGAGCCTTCGCCCGCGGCCGACACGGTGCCGGCGGGCCGCTCGCCACCGCCCTGGCCTTCGCCCCCGTCGCCGGGATCAGCGCCCATGCTCTCGGGACCGTCCTCGTCCTCGTCGTCTTCATCGTCCGACGGGTCTCCGGGGATCTCGTCCTCGTCCTCGTCTTCGTCTTCGTCTTCGAACTCTTCCTGCTCCTCACCCAGATCATCCAGGTGTTCCCGGGCGGCGGCTTCGTCCAGGTCGGAAGCGCCTGCTTCGGCCGCCGGAGCCTGCTCGTGCCCGGAAGCCGCGGCTTCGGCCACGTTCTCGGCGACCACGGCCTGCTCGCCTCCGGTCAGGACCGGAACCGCCTGGGCATCTTCGCTGGCGCCTTCTTCCTCTTCCCAGATCTCGGAATGGACATACACATCGTCGACGTAGAGGAAGGCGGCCTTTTCAAGGCCGATATCGACGAAAGCGGCCTGCATCCCCGGGAGCACCCGGGTCACGCGGCCTTTGTAGATGTTGCCGACGATTCCTTTTCCCGAAGCCCGCTCGATGAGCAGCTCCTGGATTTCGCCGTTTTCGGTCAGCGCGATCCGGGTTTCCGGCAGCGACGCATTGATGATCAGTTCTGTAGACATGGGCTTCTCCTTTTAAAGGGAAGCCAGCGGTCTCCGAGTGCGACGGGGGAACCGACTCGCCTGGGCGAGTCCAGCGGTACGACCCAAACGGGTGCATCGCTCCTGAGGCAGGACCAGCCTGCCCGGAGCGACCTGGATCAGATCGTGTGACGAATCCCGGACGCCCTGCCACCGGCATGGCTGCGCACCGGCAAAAGCACTCTTCAGAGCGCCCCTTGCCTGGACTGCGAAGCCAGCTCGCGGCTGGACACGGACAGATTGCGTCGTTGCTTTCAAAACATTCCCCACGGCAAATCGGATGCCGATGGCTTCCAAATTCATTTTCCCGATGCGGGCGCGCGATTCGCGCGGCATCGGACTCAAAACTCCCAGCAAACCCCGAAGGGCCAAATCGATGTTGGGAAAGTTTCCTTTCGACCTTCCCCGTTCCATTCGGAGGCTGGTGCAAGCGACTTCAAACTGTCTGAGATGTCTCATCATGCGGAGTCGATTCACGCCGGAACTTTCCAGCCTCTTCCTTCACAAGTAACGAATCCGACTTGACACTTCAAGTAAAAAGTCCGACCACGCAGATAGGTAAAACATGCCGACTCCCGCTGACTTAGGAATGCAGATCGGTCGTGCGATCGACCACACGCTCCTGAAAGCCGAAGCAACCCGCTCAGACATTGAGCGGGTTTGTGAAGAAGCTCGCACCCATGGGTTCGCTTCGGTTTGCGTGAACTCAGGCTGGATCCAGACCGTCGCAGAACTGCTTGCAGGCACCTCAACTCTTCCCATTGCAGTGGTCGGCTTCCCCTTAGGGGCCATGACACCCTCGGCCAAAGCGTTCGAAGCCCGCGAAGCCATTCGCCTGGGGGCTCGCGAGATCGACATGGTCTTGCCCATCGGCAAGCTCAAGCAAGGCGCGACCGACGAGGTCCTGGAGGACATCCGGGCCGTAGTCGAGGCATCGCGTCCCTACCCGGTCAAAGTCATCCTCGAAACCTCCAGCCTGACCCGCGAAGAAAAAATCCTGGCCTGCCAGCTCTCCGTGCAGGCCGGAGCAGCCTTTGTCAAAACCTCCACCGGCTTCGGCGGGGGCGGCGCCACGGTCCAAGATATCCAGCTCATGCGACAGACGGTCGGCCCCAACGTGGGCGTGAAAGCCTCGGGCGGCATCCGCACCCTGGCCGACGCCTTGGCCATGCTTCAGGCTGGCGCCAACCGGCTCGGAGCTTCGGCCAGCGTGGCGATTGTCCAGGAAGCACGAACGAATCATTCCGGAACGGAATTCAATTTTTCCCGCCAGGACGCCAATCCTGACAAGGCCCTCACGCAAAGCGGTGGTAAGAGGGAAAGCGGAACGGACGGATATTAAGCCCATGCCCGCAACCCAAATCTCCCAAGGCCCTTTTCAGCGAGTGATCCTGATCGTCCTCGATGGAGTGGGCGCAGGCGAACTTCCGGACGCCGGGAAATACGGCGACCTGGGCTCAAACACCCTGGGTAACCTGGCGCGGCAGTTTGCCAAGACCCAGGGCCGCACCCTGAAATTGCCGAACCTGCAGGCCTGGGGCCTGGGAAACATCACCCCCATGGAAGGCGTGCCCCCCTGCACGGCAGGCCAGGGTTTCGGGGCCTTCGGACGCGCCATCGAACTTTCGAGCGGCAAGGACACCACCTCGGGCCACTGGGAAATGGCCGGCCTCGTGGTCCAGAAGGCGTTCACCACCTATCCTTCGGGCTTCTCGCAGGAAATCATCGACCGCTGGTGCCGCGAGAACCACCTGCCTGGAGTCCTGGGCAACAAGTCGGCCAGCGGCACCGAGATCCTCGAGGAGCTGGGTGCCGAGCACCTGCGCACCGGCAAGCCCATCCTGTACACCAGCGCGGACAGCGTCTGGCAGGTGGCCGCCCACGAAGAAGCTTTCGGCCTGGAGCGCCTCTACACGATCTGCAAATCCGCCCGCAAACTCTGCGACGAGCTGCAGATCGGCCGGGTCATCGCGCGGCCGTTTGTCGGAAATCCCGAAAAGGGCCAGCCCTTCAAGCGGACCTACAACCGCAAGGATTACGCCCAGCTTCCTTTCGCGGAAACCGCACTGGACCTGCTGGAGCGCCTGGGCGTTCCCACCCTGGGCATCGGCAAGATCTCGAACATCTACGCGGGCAAGGGCGTCCGCGAAAACATCGACACCCAGGGCAACACGGACGGGATCCGGGTGCTGATCGAGCAGCTCCGGTCGGTGCAGTCCGGCCTCATCTTCTGCAACCTGATCGACTTCGACATGCTCTACGGGCACCGCCGCGACGTGACCGGCTTCGGCCACTCGCTCGAGGAATTCGATGCAGCGGTGCCGGCCATCAAGGCCGCGCTCCGTCCCGGCGACCTCGTCCTCATCTCGGCCGATCACGGCAACGATCCCACCTACCGCGGCACCGACCACACGCGCGAGTACGTGCCGATCCTGGCACACGCTCCCGGCGTGACCGAAGCTTCCGCGCCGCTGGACCTGGGCACCCGTCCCAGCTTCGCCGACATCGGCGCCACGATGCTGCACGCCCTGCTGGGCCAGGAACATCCGCCCGGCACCCTGACCGGACGGTCCTTTCTTCCGCTGATCCGGAACTGAGAGACGAAGATGATCACACCCGCCAAGATCATCCAGAAAAAGCGCGACGGCGGGGAACTCTCACCCGCGGAAATCGAAGGCTTCATCCGCGGGCTGAACTCGGGCGAGGTGGCCGATTACCAGGCCACGGCGCTGATGATGGCCGTGTTCTTCAAGGGCATGACCCCGGACGAAACCGTGGCGCTGACCCGGGCCATGCTCGAAAGCGGCGAACGGTGCGAGCTCAAGAGCGTGCCGGGCTTCAAGGTGGACAAGCATTCCACCGGGGGCGTCGGCGACAAGGTGTCCCTCATCCTTGCCCCTCTGGCCGCGGCCTGCGGGCTCAAGGTCCCGATGATGGCGGGCCGGGGGCTCGGCCACAGCGGCGGCACCCTCGACAAGCTCGAGTCCATTTCGGGTTTCCAGCTGCGCCCGTCACCGGCGCGGTTCGAGGAAATCCTCCGCACGGTGGGCTGCGCGATCATCGGCCAAAGCGAGACCGTCGCTCCGGCCGACAAGAGGCTCTACGCGCTCCGGGACGTGACCGCGACCGTGGACTGCATCCCGCTCATCGTGGCTTCCATCCTTTCGAAAAAGGCGGCCGAAGGCACGCAAGGCCTGGTCATGGACGTCAAGGTCGGCAATGGCGCCTTCATGAAGGAGCGCGCGGATGCCCGCAGGCTGGCGCGGATGCTGGTGGAGGTCGGCGCCAAGCTGGGCCTGCAGGTGCGGGCCGTCCTGACGGACATGAACCAGCCGCTGGGCTACGCCGCCGGAAACGCCATCGAAGTCCAGGAATGCATCGAGGTGCTGCGGGCCGGGATAGAGCCTGAACGCAAGTCCGACTCGGAAGCGGGCTCGGGCGACCTCAAGGAGCTGACGGTGCAGCTCTGCGCCCACATGATCGAGATGGCAGGCGTGACCCGGAACCGCATCGAAGCCCGCAAGCTGGCCCACCTGAAGCTTGCCGACGGATCTGCCTGGAAGGTTTTCCAGGACATGGTCCAGGCCCAGGGCGGCGACCTGTCGCAGGTTCTGGATCCGTCGCGGCTGCCACGCGCCGCGCGCCGCATCACCTGGAAAGCGCCCAAGCGCGGCTTCGTGTCCCGGATCAACACCCAGGCCATGGGCGAAATCCTGGTCGAGCTGGGCGGAGGCCGCAAGCGGGCCGCCGACCCGGTCGACTTCGGCGTCGGCCTCATTTTCCACAAGAAGCTCGGATCCCGCGTCCAGGCCGGCGAACCCCTGGCCACGGTCCTGGCGCCCACCCCTTTCGACCTCGCACCTCTTGAATCGTTTTTCCTCGAATCGATCGAAATCAGCGGAAGCCGCAAGCCGGTCCCCCGGCTGATCCTGGAGACCCTATGAGCCCGAAGACCACGATTTATGAAAAGATCCGCCAGGCCGTCGAGGCCATCGGCAGCCGTTCCAAGGTCACTCCCGAAATCGGCGTGATCCTGGGCTCGGGCCTGGGCGAAGTGGCCCAGGCTTGCGAAAACTCGGTCACCATTCCCTACACCGACATCCCGCATTTCCACGGCACCTCGGTCGAAGGGCACTCGGGCTTCATGGTTCTCGGAACCTTCAAGGGCGTCCCGAGCGTCTTCCTCCAGGGCCGCTTCCATTACTATGAAGGCTACCCGATGGAAGACGTGGTGTTCCCCACCCGCACCGTCTGCGGCTTGGGCGTCCAGACCCTGGTGCTGACCAACGCCGCCGGCGGAGTCAACACCCGGTATCGTCCGGCCGACCTGATGATCATCGAAGACCACCTGAACCTGATGGGCGACAACCCGCTCAAGGGCCCGAACCTGGCGCAGCTCGGTCCCCGCTTTCCGGACCTTTCGGAAGCCTATTCCAAGACCTGCATCGAGATCATCCAGGACACCGCCAAGAGCCTGGACATCGCCGTTCATCAGGGCGTCTATGCCGGCCTGCTGGGTCCGACTTACGAGACCCCGGCCGAAGTCCGCATGCTGCGGACCCTCGGCGCGGACGCCGTGGGCATGTCGACCGTGCCGGAGGCCATCGCCGCCAACCATCTGGGAGTCCGGGTGGCCGGCATCAGCTGCATCACGAACGTGGCAGCGGGCCTTTCGTCGCAAAAGCTGACCCACCAGGAGGTGATCGACAACTCCAGGCTCGCGGCCTCGAAGCTGACCCGTCTGCTGGAAGCGGCCATTCCCCGCATGGTGCACAGGCCAAACGCATGAAAAAGAAACCGGCCAAACCCCAGAAAAAACCCTCCACCTCGGTTCGGGCCCTCTTCGAGCTGGCCCGCAAGGCGCGCCTCCGGGCCTACGCTCCCTACAGCCGTTACCGGGTGGGAGCCGCCATCCTGCTCGACGACGGCAGTGTCTACACCGGTTGCAATGTCGAGAACTCGACCTATGGCGCCACCACCTGCGCCGAGCAGGTGGCCGTCTTCAAGGCCGTCAGCGAGCGGGGCGCGATCCGCATCCGCAAGGTGGTGGTGGTCACGCAGTCGTCGCCGCCCGCCTCTCCCTGCGGCATCTGCCGGCAGGTGCTGGCCGAGTTCGGCGCCGACGCCACGATCCACGTCGCCAACGTCGACGGCAAGATCCGCACGCGCCAGCTGAAGCAGCTTTTCCCGGAAGCTTTCACTCCGGACCAGCTGGGCATCCTGGACTGAGGCCCCGGTCATGTCCGTGAAAGGAGCCCGAAGCGCCTGGATCCTGAACGGCACCCTGGTCACCCAGGACTCCCGTCGGCGCGCGCTCCGCGCGCACCTGCGGATCGAGGACGGCCGCATCGCCGAGATCACTGGGCGCGCACCGCGGAAGATCCCGGCCGGCACGACCACCTTCGACGCGCGCGGCCTGACCCTCCTGCCCGGGTTCGTGCAGGCGCACGTGCACCTCTGCCAGACCCTTTTCCGCAACCAGGCTGACGACCTCGAGCTGATGGACTGGCTGCAGAAGCGCATCTGGGTGATGGAAGCCGCGCACACCGAAGAAACCCTCCACGCCAGCGCGCTGCTGGGCATCCACGAGCTGCTCACCTCGGGAACCACCACGGTGCTGGACATGGGCACCGTCCGCCACACGCATGCCATCCTCGATGCCGTCCGCACCACCGGCATCCGCGCCAGCGTCGGCAAATGCCTCATGGATCATCCGTCCACCACGCCTCCGGGCCTTCGCGAAAGCACGCGCGACGCCCTCATGGAGGCCGAGGCGCTGTACCGCGACTGGCACGGCCGCGAGAACGACCGCATCCGCGTGTCGTATGCTCCCCGATTCGTGCTTTCGTGCACCGAGCATCTGCTGAGCCAGGTGCGCGACGACGCCCGCGAGCGCGGCGCCCTGATCCACACGCACGCCAGCGAGAACCTGAAAGAGATCCAGCTGGTCAAGGAACTGGTGGGCTGCGAAAACGTCGAGTACCTTCACCAGCTGGGCTTGACGTCGCGTCGCCTGGTCCTGGCCCATTGCATCTGGCTCAAGCCGAACGAAAAGGACCTGCTCAAGCGCACGGGAACCCACGTGGTGCACTGCCCGAGCTCGAACCTCAAGCTGGCCTCGGGCCTGGCCCACGTTCCCGACCTCCGGGCCCGCGGAATCAACGTGGCCCTTGGCGCCGATGGTGCCCCCTGCAACAACAACTTGAACATGTTCCAGGAAATGCGGCTGGCGGCCCTGCTTCATAAACCCGGAAATGGTCCAAAGACCCTGCCCGCCCAGGAGGCCCTGGACATGGCGACCCGGGACGGCGCTCTGGCCCTGGACTGGTGGAAAGACATCGGCTCGATCGAAGTCGGCAAGAAGGCCGACCTGATCGCCCTGGACCTGAACTGCCCCGAAAACGGGGCGTTACCCCAGGGAAAAGAGCCTGATCCCGAGCAGTTGGCTTCGCAGATCGTCTATTCCTCCGGCCCCCAGCACCTGCGCGCAACCTGGGTGGATGGCAGCCTCCGGGTCCGGAATGGCCGGGTGGTGGGCCTCCCCGCGGATCGGCTCATGGAAAAGGTGTACCGGGCGCAGGCCGCTCTCCGACGGAATCTGTCTCCCGCGAAAGGCCAGAAAAACAGCCGGTTTGGTCGTTGACATCGACAGGGGATTCGGGCATTCCTGCGCGTCTATGTACGCTGTCATTGTGTCGGGTGGTAAACAATACCGGGTCCAACCGGGAGATGTGGTTCAGCTGGAAAAGCTGGAGGGCGACGTCGGCGCTTCGGTCAATTTTGACCAGGTCCTGATGGTCAGCAAGCCGGCTTCGGAAGGTTCGCAGATTTGGCTGGGCAAGCCGACTCTCGCCGGGGCCTCGGTCCAGGGTGAAGTCGTCGGCCAGGGCCGCGGCGAAAAGATCCTCATCATCAAGATGAAGCGTCGTAAACAGTACCGCCGCACGCAGGGCCACCGCCAGTCGCTGACCCAGGTCCTCGTGACCGGGCTGAGCAACGGCGCCGGTGAGACGAGCACGCTGTCGGCCGAAGACAAGAAATCCAAACTGGGCAAATTCCAGTCGCACCTGAAAGCCAAAGGCCTGCCGCAGACTCCGAAGACCCTCGGATCGCGCAAGCGCCTGGCAGCCGCCAAAGCGGCCGCTCCGGCCCAGGCCGCGGGTGAAGCAAAAGCAGCTCCGGCCAAGAAGCCCGCTGCCAAGAAAACCACCAAAAAAGCCTGAAGCAACGCGAGGTTTTTGAGTCATGGCACATAAAAAAGCAGGCGGTAGTTCCAAAAACGGCCGCGACAGCAATCCGAAGATGCGCGGCGTGAAGCGCTACGGCGGCCAAGTCGTCGGCGCCGGTGAGATCCTGGTTCGCCAGGTCGGCACCCAGTTCCACGCTGGCAAGAACGTCGGCCTCGGCCGCGACTTCACCCTCTACGCCCTCGTCCCGGGCGTCGTGAAGTTCGAACGCTACGACAAGAAGCGGAAACAGGTCTCGATTTACCCCGCGGCCTGAGTAGCGCTCTGACCCGGGCCTTCCCGGGCAGACCGAAAACAAACGAAGTACCCCACAGCCGGTAGATTTCCATGCGATTCATTGACGAGGCAAAAATTCGGGTCTCGGCAGGGCATGGCGGTCCCGGCTGTGTGAGTTTCAGGCGCGAGAAGTTCATTCCGCGCGGGGGTCCGGACGGCGGTGACGGTGGCGCGGGCGGAGACGTGATCTTCGTGGCCTCCTCGCAGCTGGGCACCCTCCAGGATTTCCGTTTCAAACGCGAGTACCGCGCCGAAGACGGGCACCACGGCTCGGGCACCAACAAGGCCGGCCGGGACGGCGGCGACATCGAGATCCGCATCCCCGTGGGAACGGTGCTCCGCGATGCGGAGTCGGACGAGATCCTGGCGGACCTGGTCGAAGACGGCCAACGCTGGTTGGCCTGTGAAGGCGGACGCGGCGGCAAGGGCAACGCCCACTTCGTGAGCTCGACCTTCCAGGCGCCCAAGTTCGCCCAGGAAGGCGAGGCCGGCTCGTTCAAGGAGCTGAAGCTGGAGCTCAAGCTGCTGGCCGAAGCCGCCATCATCGGCTTCCCGAACGCCGGCAAGTCGACCTTCATTTCGCGCATCAGCGCGGCCCGCCCGAAGATTGCCGACTATGCCTTCACCACCCTCGTGCCGAACCTGGGCGTGGTGAACCTGGACAACTACGAGAGCTTCGTCGTGGCCGACATTCCCGGCCTGATCGAGGGCGCGCACGCGGGCCTGGGCCTGGGTCATCGCTTCCTGAAGCACATCGAACGCACCTCGGTGTTCATCCACATGCTGGACGGCACCCGCATCCTCGACGATGCGACCCGCCCGGGCGATGACAGCTTCCAGTTCGCCATCGACGAGCTGGTGCGCCGCTACCAGGCCATCCGGACGGAGCTGGGCCTTTTCAACGAGGACCTGCTGCACAAGCCCGAAATCGTCGTGCTCAACAAGGTCGACCTGCTCGAGACCGAGCCCGAGCTGGTCCGCAAGGCCTGCAAGGCCCTGCGCGAGCGCCTGAACCAGATCCGCGGCCGTGAGCCGGTGAACGGCGAACCGTTTGCCATCTCGGCCGTCAGCGGCGAAGGCCTCATGCCCATCCTGCGGGCCACCTTCGAGTTCGTGAAGGTCTCGCGGCGCGAACGCAACCCGTCCGCCGGAAACGAAGACCCGTCGAACCTGCCGCCCGACCACGAGGCGTTCCGGAACAACCGATGACATCGGTCAGCCCTCGGGTCCGCTGGAACGAGGTGGTGGCTGTCCTGGGAGGATCGTTCGACCCTCCGCACCGGGGTCACCGCGAAGCCGCGGCGGGACTGTTCCAGAACCCCGGCGTCCGCGAGGTCTGGGTCATTCCTTCGGCCACCCCGCCTGACAAGCCGGCACGGATCAGCGCCGTGGACCGTCTCCGGTTGGCGGAGCTCGCATTCCTGGGCCCGGACCCCGAGGCGCCCCTTCCCGGGCCCGTGCGCGTGGACCCACGCGAGCTGCTGCGGGCCCAGAGGACCCAGCTTCCCAGCTACAGTTTCGACACCCTTTCCGAAATCCGTCGCGAAGTCCCGGCCTTGGCCATGGTGATCGGGGCCGACCGTCTGTCGACCCTGTCCCACTGGCACCGGTTTGG
Source organism: Bacteriovoracaceae bacterium (assembly GCA_947446835.1). Classification (GTDB taxonomy): domain Bacteria; phylum Bdellovibrionota; class UBA1018; order UBA1018; family UBA1018; genus CANFHS01. The sequence continues at coordinate 14,753 of CANFHS010000001.1, read as the reverse complement.
AGAGCTCCTGGAGCTCTGCCACTGGATCGTGCTGGAACGCAGGCCCGAGGGCAACCTGGCGGCCCGGCAGACCCTCCGGGACTGGGAAGCCAGCGGCCTAGCCCGGGCCGAGGTCCAGGGCCCCGACTCCGATTCACGCTGGATTCTCCGGGGAGGCAAGACCCAGCTGGCCCTGGTCCAAACCCCGGCGCGGGCCGTCTCCTCGACCCAGATTCGCGAGGCCATTGCCCGAACCGGGCAGCCCCCAGAGGGTTCCCTGAGCCCCGAAGTTTCCGACCAATTGAAGCGGGAACAACTTTATGGTACGAAGCGTCAATGACCGCAGCTCATCCGACTTCGAGCCCTGACCGGGCGACTCTTGCGACCTCGGCCGAAAAGGCCCTGGCTTGCGCCAAAGCCGCCATCGACAAAAAAGCCGAGAACGCCAAACTGCTCGATCTGACCGAGCTGTCGGGGTTCACCGACTACTTCCTGGTCTGCAGCGGCATGAGTGACCGCCAGGTCCAGGCCATTGCCGACTCGGTCCAGGCCGCGATGGAAGGCTCGGGGCACGAGCTGCTGTCCGCGGAGGGCTACGGCGAAGGTCGCTGGGTGCTCATGGATTTCGGCGACGTCGTGGTGCACGTGTTCCTCGACGCGCTTCGCGAGTACTACGACCTGGAGACCCTCTGGGCCGATGCTCCCCGCCTCAAGATCCCCTCGGAATTCTACGGTCCGGGCGCAAGCCGCCTGAACTGAGGCCGTGCCGCTCAAGCTTTCCCTGCTGGCCTTCGGAAAGCTCAAGACCCCGGGCCTCCGGGAGTCCGCCGACTATTACCTGAAGATCCTGCGTCCCTGGTGCGCGGCCAAGGAGCTGGAGCTCAAGCCCATGGACGTGCCCGACAAGTCCGAGGCGACCCGCACCCGCATCCAGAAGAAGGAAGCCGAGGTCCTCTCCGAGCGCCTGGCCCAGGAGCTGGGTACCCGCGGACGATTCTACCTGCTCGACGAGGGCGGAAAAACCCTCAGCACCCGCGAGTGGGCCAAGCTGGTGGAATCCTGGGAAGGCGACAGCGTCCCTGAAGTCGCTCTCTGCATCGGCAGCAGCCTGGGTTTCTCAGAAGAACTCCGGCGCAAGGCACACGGCCGACTCAGCCTGGGACCGCAGACCTTGTCGCACGAGCTGGCGCGCGTCGTGCTGCTGGAACAAATTTATCGGGCATGGAGCGTGGTCCGCGGCCACCCCTACCACAACGAAGGATCGTGACCCCTCGTCACTAGGTCTTGTCACCCTGCCCGGCTTCGGTGAAAGTAGGTTCGATGCAATCGAACTCGGCTCACCCTCGCGCGCTCCTGATCGTCCTGGATGGTTTCGGCATCGGACCCGACTCACCCCACAACGCCATCAAGAATGCGCGCATGCCGTTTTACCGCGACCTGGAAAGCAAGTACCCGCGCAGCCAGCTCATCACCCACGGCGAGGCGGTCGGCCTTCCGGGCGGCGTGATGGGCAACTCGGAAGTCGGCCACATGACCATGGGCGCCGGGCGGATCATCTACCAGGACCTGACCCGCATCTCGAAGTCCATCCAAGACCGCGAATTCCAGAAGAACCGCACGCTGCGCGAGACCCTCCAGACCGGCGCCGCCAAGACGGGCCGCGTGCACTTCATGGGCCTGCTCTCGGACGGCGGCGTCCACAGCCACATCGACCACCTGCTCGCGCTGCTGGACCTGTGCGTGGAACTTTCGGTGCCCGAGGCCTGGGTCCACGTGTTCACCGACGGCCGCGACACCTCACCCAATTCGGGCGCGGGTTACCTGAAACGCCTGCTGCAGCACCCGACCTTCCAGGCGCAAGGCGCCGGCGGCACACGCGCCCGCATTGCGTCGATCTCGGGGCGGTACTTCGCCATGGATCGCGACAAGCGCTGGGAGCGCGTGGAACGCGCCTACCGCGTGATCACCGGACAGACAGCCGCGCCCGAGGAGCTGGCCCGGCTGTCGGACCAGGAAGCGCCGATCCGCGCCATCGAGAATTCCTACGCCGCACAGAAGACTGACGAGTTCATCGAGCCCATCCTGCTGCGGGCCGGGGGCGCCCTGCGCGATGGCGACAGCCTCGTTTTCTTCAACTACCGTTCGGACCGCGCCCGTGAGCTTTCGGAAGCGTTCCTGAAGCCCGATTTCGCGGCTTTCGACCGGGGTACCCATCCCAGGCCCTCCGCCTTCTGCGGCATGACGGTCTATGACAAGAACCTGGGACTTCCGGCTGCCTTCCAGCCCCAGAGCCTGAAGAACATCTTCGGCGAGTGGCTGGAGAACCACCAGCGGACCCAGCTCCGCCTGGCGGAAACCGAGAAGTACGCCCACGTCACCTTCTTCTTCAACGGCGGGCGCGAGGCGCCTTTCGCGGGCGAAGAGCGCATCCTGATCGCCTCCCCGAAGGACGTCGACACCTACGACCTCAAGCCCGAGATGAGCGCCTTCCAGGTGGCCGACGCCGCAGTCGAGCAGATCCGAAGCCGCAAGTTCGACTTCATGCTGATGAACTTCGCCAACGCGGACATGGTGGGCCACACCGGCAACTACGCCGCCACCGTGCGCGCCATGGAAGTCCTGGACCAGTGCCTGTCGCGCGTGATCGGCGCGGCCGAGAAGAACGGCTACCATGTGCTGGTGACCGCCGATCATGGCAATGCCGAGGAGATGTGCGACCGCGAAGGCCATATCCACACCCAGCACACGCTCAACCCGGTTCCCGCGATCTGGGTGGCCCCCGATACGGCCATCGCTCCCCGCTCCGCCCGCCAGGCGCTGCGCGACGGGACCCTCGAAGATGTCATGCCGACGCTCTGCCAGCTGATGAGCCTCGGCATTCCTCCTGAAGCCACTGGCAAATGCCTCCTGCCCTGAAAGAAGAAACCCGATGCTGACCATTCCAGAAATCTCTCCACTGAAGAAGCTCAAGTCCATCGCCGTGCTGACCAGCGGCGGCGACGCGCCCGGAATGAATGCCGCCATCCGCGCGGTGGTCCGGTACGGCCTGGCCATGGGCGCGGAAGTCCACGGCGTGATGAAAGGCTACAGCGGACTCCTGGAAGGGCACATCCAGCCGCTGCACGCTTCGTCGGTGGCCAACATCATCCAGAGGGGCGGGACCATCCTCAAGACCGACCGCTGCGAGGCGTTCTTCAAGAAGTCGGTCCGCAAGGAAGCCGCCAACATCCTTCGCCGCAAGGGCATCGAGGGCCTGGTGGTGATCGGCGGCGACGGCTCGTTCACGGGCGCGCACCTCATGGAGAAGGAAAACGGATTTCCGTGCATCGGCGTTCCCGGAACCATCGACAACGACATCGCGGGCACCGAGGACACCATCGGCTTTGACACGGCGGTGAACACCGCCATCGACGCCATCGACCGCATCCGCGACACGGCCAGCTCGCACGACCGCATCTTCCTGGTCGAGGTGATGGGACGCAGCTCGGGCTGGATTGCCGTGCAGACGGGCATCGGCGGCGGTGCCGAAACCGTGCTGGTGCCGGAGTTCAAGGAGAACATCCAGGGCATCACCCGGCTCATCGACCGCGGCGTGGACCGCGGCAAGACCAGCTCCATCATCGTGGTGGCCGAAGGCTACAAACCGGGCCTCTCGCAGCGCATTGCCGACGATCTGTCGCACCGGGGCTACTCGCCCAAGGTCTGCATCCTGGGCCACACCCAGCGCGGCGGAACTCCCACGGCCCATGATCGCATGCTCGCCTCGGTCCTGGGCGCCTCGGCCGTGGCTTACCTCATGGCCGGAAAATCCGGCGCCATGGTCGGCGTGCAGAAGGGGCGGGTCGTGCTCGTCCCCTTCCGCAACGTCATCGGCAAGAAGAAGGACCTGGACCAGTCCAACCTCACGCTGGCCCGCATCCTGGCAAGCTGAGCTCTCCCGGGCTCGCTCCTTGCGAGGAGCCCGGCGCATGCTCGACCTCCTGTTCCCGTTCCTGCTGCGCTGTCCGGTCTGCGAAGGAGCGCCGGCCCGCGAGTGCCTGCCCTGGTGCGAGACCTGCCGGTCCTCGCTTCAGCGCTGCCCGCCTCTTTGCCCCGGGTGCGCCGGCGTGGGCTGCCCCCCAGTGGGACCGTGCAGCCGCCCCTGGCGGCTGTTCGCACCCGAGCTGCCCCGTCCCTTCAGGATCGAGGCACGCTACCTTCTGGTCGGAGCGGGCTACCGGCTGCTCCGGGACTGGAAGCGACGACCGGGTCGCAGTTCAAGCCGCTTCATCCTGTCTCCGGACCCATCCCCGACGGCGGACTGGCCGCTCGGGGAAACCCCGGTGCTGGTGCCGGTGCCCCAGCACCGGGCGCGCTCGTGGCGGCTGGGGCATCACCCAGCCGGGGCCGTGGCCGAGTGGCTGGGCCGGCAGCGCGGCCTGGCCGTGGTGCCGGCGCTGGAGCTTGGGCCCCAGCCGGGTCAGGCCGGCACCCGACAGGCCCGACTGAATCGCGAAGCCCGCCTGAGCCAGCGCTTTTCGTTCCGCCTGGCCCAGGGCCAACCCGTGCCCGCGCACGCCGTGGTGGTGGACGATTTCCTGACCACCGGTCTCACCGCGCGGGCGGCAGCCCAGGCGCTCCGGGCAGCCGGAACCCGGCGGGTCGACTTCTACTTCCTGGGATTCAGACCGGAGTTGTCTCGATCGGAGCTGACTCGGCCAGAGGCATCTCGTCCGGGCTGAAGCCCAGCTCCTGGCCCAGCAGCTCGCCGACCTGCTCGAGTGAGGCCGAAAGGCCCGCCCCGTCGGTCAGGAAGAAAACCCCCGGCAGCTTGGGCAGCGATTCGGGCTTCTGGACCGTATCCCCCGCCGAGAAGACCACGGCCTCTTCGAAGCGGACCTGCTCGCTGGTCACGGTTGCCATGAACTCGGCCTTGCCCGCCGGCAGCCACGACTCGCCGGTGAACATCTTGTCGAGCGCCTGCTTGAGGCGCCGCAGGCGCTTGGTGATCTCGTGATTGTCCTCGCCCTCGTCAGAGCCCATGAACAGCGTCCAGACGCTCTTGCGACCATCGTCGAAGAAGTGGCCCACGAGGTTGCGCTGGAACTCCTCGCCCGCCTCGCGCTGGATCGGACCGTAGAAGCCCTCGGCCCGATCCGCACCCACGGGGGCCGAATGATTGAACAGGGCCTGGAGCGCGCCCATGGGCTCGCGGCCCCGCAGGAACGGGATGGGCTTGGGAAGCCCCTGGATCACCGGAATGGTGTTCCAGCGGTCCGCGAAGATGACGCGTTCGGCGCGCAGGGCTTCACCGGTGGTCAGGACCACCTCGACCCCCTCGCCCGGAGCGGCGGTGCGGAACTCCTGGATCCCGATCTCCAGCTCACGCTCCACCCCGGGAAGCGCCATCACCAGGCTGCGGAACTGCTCCTCGAGCTCGGCGGGGCTGTGCTCGAAGCGGCACTCGGCGTCGGGCACCGCGCGCAGCTCGGGCGCCCAGAGCGCCTCCTCGCGTGCGTCACGGCGTTCGTTGCCCTCCGGACAGCGGGTCCACGGCGCCTGGCGGAAGGACTTGTTCTTGAACTCACGCAGAAACGAGCCGGACGTGACCGAGCCGGGGTCGACGCCCAGACGAGAGGCCAGCTCGCGCCAGACGCGCGCCGCCTGACCTTGTTCCAGGACAGGAAGCGGGGAAACCAGGCGGGAGCCGGTCCCTGCCAGCCAGCGCACTTTTTGCCCTGCCTGGGCCAGGAGGCCTGCCGAAGCCAGCGCCGCCCAGCCATCTCCCACGATCAGGTTTTGCACCTTTTTCATCCCGTCTTTTCTCCCAGAAAGTGCTGATGGAGGGCTCTCACCGCGTCGTCGGCATGGGTGGCCGGCACGGCCACGGTCATCGACAAGGTCGACGCGCAGCCCAGCGTGGCGTTCACACCCTGGCGGGCCAGTTGATCAAAAACCTGGCTCAATGCCGAGCCATCCTGCGCGAAGCGATCGCCCACGACCGAAAGAGGAACATAAAATTCATCAAACTGGAACTGCTTAACAAATCCTTCGGTCACCAGCCGATTGAGCGCGTTTTTCCACTCGCTGGCCGATTCCTTTTCGGCGAAGAAGCGGATCGTTCCTTCCGAGAAGAAGGGAGCAGTGATCGACAGGTGGGCGTTGGCCGCCAGATCCCAGATGGCATTCGCCACCGAATGCCGCATCATTTCGATCGTCACCAGCGCCTTGGAGCGATCTGCCACGACGCCCGCCACCTGCATCTCTTCCAGACCTTGGACCATGAGTTCCGTTCCTTGCGTTTCGTTGAGGCTGCTCTTGACCCGGAGACGGACCCCGGCTTGCCGAGCCAGCTGGACACTCCGGGGATGAAGCACACCCGCACCGAGGCTGGCCAGTTCGCTCATCAGGTCGAGCCGTACCCGGGGATGAAGCCGGGCTTCGGGTACGACCCGCGGATCGGCCGAATAGATGCCATCCACGTCCGTATAGATTTCGCAGCACTCGGCCTCGAGCGCCGCGGCCAAGGCCACGGCCGTCGTGTCGGAGCCACCCCGCCCCAGCGTCGTGACCTCCTTGGCGCGGCTGACGCCCTGGAAACCCGCCACGATGACCACCCGGTCCTCGTCCAGGGCCTGGCGCAGCCGCTGCGGGAGGATCTCGAGGATCCGGGCCCGGCGATGGCTCTGGTCCGTGATGATGCCTGACTGTGAACCGGTGAACGAGACCGCGTCCACACCGAGGTCCGCCAGCGCCATGCTGAGCAGGGCCATGGAGATGCGCTCGCCCGCGGTGAGCAGCATGTCCATCTCCCGGTGAGGCGGGCGTTTGGACACCTGCTCGGCCAGCTCGATCAGCTCGTCGGTGGTATGCCCCATGGCGGAGACCACCACGGCAAGCCTGTGCCCCTCGGCGCGCGTGCGCGCGATCCGGGCGGCCACGGCGCGGATCCGTTCCGGAGTCCCCACCGAGGTGCCGCCATACTTCTGGACAATCAGGGCCATAGGCCCCGTTGTACGGCGGCTCCACGCTCCCGGCAAGGGGGCGCGATCAGCCTTCGTTTTCGGCGATTCCGGCGGATTCGGAACGGGCCGAGCGGCGTTTGCGCGAGGAAACCTTGTGCTCGACCTTGGCCCGCTTGACCCGCGTCCGCGACCGGCGGCGGTCGGGAGTGTCCCGCACATCCAGGGATGCCAGGGCCCGCGACCGGTCACTCGGGATCGGCAGCAGCACCCGGGTTCCGTCCCGGAGCGGCATCTTGGGCGACACGCCGTTGAGGTCGCTCATCGGGTCGACCTTGATTCCGAACTGGCGGGCGATCCGGCTCAGGCTCTCGCCCCGGCGCACCTTGTAAGCCAGGAACTGCACTTTCCGCGGAAAGTCCTGCTGATTGTAGGCCTGGAGGAACCGGTCCTTGGCTTCGGCAGGAAGCTTGACCCGGTAGGAATTCACGTTCGGAGGCGTGCACCAGCGCAGGATGTCCGGGTTCAGGGCCTTGACCGTCTGGTAGGACAGGTCGGCGGCCTGAGCCACCTTCAGCAGGTCGGCCGGGCTCTGGACTTCCATTTCGACCAGTTCTTCGCCCGAAAGCTCGCCCTTCTTGTTCACGTGGGGAGTCGGCACCGGCCGCGCCAGGGGCTGGTTCGATTCCGGAGCCGGGGTTGGCGCCGCCACTGCCACAAACTCGTCTTCATTGGCGCCATCGGCCAGGCGGTCGTCCTCTTCCTTCAGGATCGAGGCCAGGGTCTCCGACTCGCCACCGCGGGCCGGCGACTGGGGCGCCTCGGCCGGCTTGAGGATCTTGACGACCTCACCGTCTCCCGCCACGGCCTCGCCGCGGCCCGGGGCAATGCTGGTGGCGCCGAAGCCGAACTGCACCCGGTTCTTGGCCACCAGGGCGGCGGCGATGATCTTGGGCACATAATCGCGGGTCTCGGAACGCAGGTACCGCTGGCGCGACAGCACCCAGAAGTCCTTGCTGCCGTACCGCTGGATGGCCCGCGCGATCTTGGCTTCGCCGGCGTTGTAGGCGGCGGCGGCCAGCTCCCAGCTCTGGAACATGCCGTGAAGGTCGCGCAGGTATTCGACCGCGGCCAGGGTGGATTTGCGCGTGTCGCGACGTTCGTCCACCCACCAGTTGACCATCAGGCCATACCGCTTGCCGGTGGCCGAAATGAACTGCCAGGGGCCCACGGCCTTGGCCCGCGAGCGGGCCTGGTTATTGAAACCGCTCTCGATCATGGCCAAGTAGACCAGATCCTCGGGCAGTCCATTCTGCTTCAGCAAGGGCTTGATGAACGGGATGAAAAGCTCGGAGCGCTCCAGGTAGCGCTCGAAGTGCGGGCGACCGCGCCCCAGAAAGTAATCGACCCACTTCTCGACCTGCGAGTTGATGGTGACCGGAAAGTCGAATTGGGTGTTTTCGAGCTTCACTCCACGGACCACGATGGGGGTGCGTTCCGTTTTGACGGGGGCCGGCAGACTCACCGACTCGACGGGACGCGCTTCGACGGGACGCACGGATGCCTGCGGAACTCCCTCACGCTCGGGCGAATCGACGCGCGGAGTGGTCGCGCAGCCGGAGGTCCAAAGGGCCGTGGCGAGGATCCCGGAAAGTGCCAAACGGGACTTCGTCCTTGAAGTCAGGGAAAAAAATACTTTCACGAAACCCCCGGGGCACAAGCCCGAAAACCCGCAGGAAAACATGCAGGTAGTTCATCAGCGAACTAGCCGAAATGTTACCGGCGGCGCGTGAAGCTTGTCAAAAGATCTAGTTTTTTTCGCCCGCGGAAATGGGCTCGACAATGAGACTGTCGGACACAGGCTCGGCTTCCGACGGGCTACTTCCGGGCTTTTCGGTCGGGAGTTGCGCCGGTGAGCGGTTCCCCCGGGATTCCGGGACTCCGCCACGGCTCAAGTCCTCGGCCCAGCGGACCTCGGCGATCCGGGCCAGGTCTCCCAGAAGGGCTTCCGGTGCCGCGCCCCGGCGTGGTCCGGAGACCAGCGCCCCACCCTGGTCGCCTGCGTCAAGCGCTGCGCGTTGTCCGGTTTCGCCGGCGAGTTCGACCTGCAGGCCCAGGACCGGGGGGCGAACCCCGATGGCGAGAGCCGCTTTCCGAGCAGAGCCCGGGACGGACCGGGCATCGACCCGGAAGTAATCCCGATAGATGCCGACGGGCTCGGGCAGAGGTCCCGGTGCGGCGGCGCGGACCACGGCCAGATGCCTGGACATGGCGGAACGCAGGTATTCGGGACGCGGCGCAGGAATGGCAAACGTGGCATTGACCCGATAGGCCTGATCCACCTCGATCCGATCTCCGGGCTCGGGCCTTGGATTCCGGGCTATGGCAGCCAGCTTGAATTCGGTGGCCGAGGCAGCCAAAACGTCGAGCTGGTAGGCCTCCCGTAAAGTTCGAGGCAAGATGACGCCGCTTTCTTCCCAGCTGGCAGAAAATTTACCGGATACGGAGCGGTAGGAGTTTTCCCACGCGACCACGCGATCCAGGAATTCCACGATCTCGCGCCGCTGAACGGCAAGCCCATCCCCCGACCCGTTCCGGAGGCCTTTCAAGGCTCCCTCCCACCAGGAAAGGCTGGAGGTCAGGAGGGCAAAAATCACGAAAAAGAAATAGCGACGCGACATCAGCTATTACTTGACTTTGCAAGTAAGGTACCTGGATTGTTAAGTTTTTTATAAAAAAAAGACTTATAATTCAGATACTTGGAGGCAATTCCAAAGAACGCCTCACCCGAGCCCGTTGACCTTCTAAACAGTGCTCAGAGCTTGGACACTGGACTTTTTTCAGGACTCGTGGCGTCAAAGCGGGTCACTTTCTACCAAGCCGCGTCCAAGGTCTTTTTCGTCAAAAAATTAACGCTGTGATTTCAGGTCGTTAACGCGCACCGCGAATTGGCCCGCCGCTTGCTTATCGCCAAGCCAATCGCGTCTTAGGGGGCGCGACTTTGTTCTCTGGGGGGAAAACAAAATGATCTTTCGCTCTGCACTCTCGGTGCTGAGGCCTTCGTCTATTCTTTCCACGAAGACTTTGGGTCCGTGGATGACGCTGTCCGTCCTTTCTTCGGCTCTGGCTTCCAGCGCCTCGGCGGCGCCCGCACCGGGCTTCAGCTATCCTTTTGTCTTCGGTCCATTCCCGAAGATCCTGTCCAGCAACCCGGCAGAGACCCTCGCCCAGTCCCGCCAGAACCTGGAGGCGGATCCGGAAATTCACGCATTCCTCCAGGACGTGCGGCACCAGCTCTCGCCGACGCAGTCCCAGGACGGCTCGGGAGTCCGCACGGTGAAGTACCAGGACACCTACCATGGGCTCGAAGTCCTGGGCTCGATGGCCCTTCACCACGAAGGTCCGGAAGGCGTCCAGATCACGGACGCCCTTTCGCGGTTCGACCTGGACGTGACTCCGCGCCTGGACCCTTCAGAAGCCTTGTCGCTGGTGCGCGCGCGGATCGGCGACCGCGAGCTGCAATCGGTTCCGGAGCTGAAAATCCTGCCCAGACACGATGGTTCGGCTGAGCTCATTTATCAGATCAGCCTGAAGTCGACCGCCACGGCCCCGGGCGCTGACTTGCTGGTCGCGGCAAACACCGGCGAAACCATCGCCGAGCTGTCGCATCACTGGGAAATCGAGCCCGAAATGGACCCGACTCCCCCGACGGGAAGAGCCAAGCGCAAACCGGTCAGCCCGAAGCTGGCCGTTCCCCTGATCGACGTTTATGGTGCCAACGCCAAGTGCCAGAGCCTGGACGAGGAGGGATTCCCTTCCAGCATTCAGCCTTCCTTGTGCACGGCCATGGCCAAGAGCAGCCAGCTCAAGGCCGCGGCTGACGAAGCCGGGACCCAGGCGTTCAAGAACGCCCAGAGCGTCGCCACGTATTACGCCCAGATTCATGGCCGCAACTCGTTCGACAACAAGGGAACGCGGCTGGTGAACGTGGTCCATGTCGGCAAGGAATTCGCCAACGCCTTCTGGGACACCGAAGACCAGATCATGGGCTACGGTGACGGCGACGGCGTACACTTCGCCTCGTTTACCCGCGCCGCCGACGTGGCCGGACACGAAATGACCCACGGCGTGACCTCCGTGACCGCCAAGCTGATGATGATGGGCGAGTCGGGCGCTCTCAACGAGGCCTACTCGGACTTCTTCGGAAAGATGATCTCGAACGATGGCGATTGGGTCATGGGCAAGAAGATCTTCAAGGATCCCAACGCCCAGGGCATCCGCAACCTGAAGGACCCGGGCTCCATCCTGGCCCGAGTCAGCGGTGGCAAAGACAAAGTCACCAAGAAGCCTTACCCGTCCAAGATGTCCGAGGAGTTCCCGATCCAGGAACCCTGCGACTCAAGCAACGACCGCTGCTGGGTCCATCTGAACTCGACCATTCCGAGCCACGCTTCTTACCTGACCGCGGTGGCCATCGGGGCGGAGAATTCAGAAAAGCTGACCTACCTGACCCTGACCCAGTACCTGACGCCGGCAGCGAACTTCAAGGACGCCCGCGACGCCACCTTGAAGGCCTGCGCCCAGCTCTTCGCCGCAGCCACCTGCAAGAAGGTGGAAGGAGCCTGGTCAGCCGTCGGACTCTGACCGGAACCGGGACCCAAAACACGAAGGCCCGCTCTCCGAAGCCGGAGAGCGGGCCTTCTCGTATGGAATCAGCTCAGGCGAGCGCCCAATCAATGGGCGTTGGCGGCCTTGAAGTGCCGAACGGTGTCCACGATCTGCTTCTCGATGTCTTCGTCGGACTCGTACACATCGTCGATGTGCGAGGAGCGCATGAGGTAGTGGGCGATGGTTTCGGCCACGTTCTTCAGCGGCCGCTGGAAGTAGAAGCCGTTCAGCTCATCATCGCCCAGCGTGGCGCGAACCACCGACTTGGCGGTCTTGAAGGCGTCGCTGTCAGCGAACTGGGGCTCCTGCAGCATCTCGGCCCGCAGGTTCATCTTGGCCAGGGCGCGGTCCCGGATGTCCTCGTCCGTCAGGATGTAAGGACCCACCAGGCCGAAGACTTCGTCGGCGACAATCTGCCGGAGCCGGGGCGGAAACGCGATCGCCTTCTGGTTTTCCAACCGGGTGACGATGCTTTTGCACAACAGCCGGACGGTATCTCTTTGAGTCGACATGGGCAGGCTCCCTTGAAACAGGAGGGTAACCCAGATTCAGGAGGCGCTCGACTTCTTTTTGAACTTTCGGACTAAAATCCCAGCGACTTCCGAAACCTCCGAAAGCCCCCCCAGTTTGCCCAGCACCAGAACCACCCCGACGCTCTGGACCACCACGCATCCCACCTTGAAGGCCCGGACCAGCAGAACCGACAGTTTGGCGCCCAGGTGGCCGCCCTGCAGCCATCCGTCAGGCAGCCACCCATCCAGGACTCCGTGGCTCCAACGGGCCAGAACTCCCATGGCCACGCCCAGAGCCAGGTACCCCAGGGCTCCGCGAACCAGGGGCCCGTAAGCCATCCGGCCCCCCTGCTCGCGCAGCAACCGGTTCAGGGCCACCACCAGGAAGACCGCATTGAACAGGGCGGCCAACGAGGTCCCCAGCGCCAGTCCCCAGAACCCCAACGGACCCACCATCGCCAGATTCAGGGCGATGGTGACCACCACACTCAGGACACTGGAAATGACCGGAAGCCTCGTGTTTCCCAGGGCGTAACAGGCCGGCACCAGGACCTTGACCGCGGAGTAGGCTGCCAGGCCCGCGGAATAGGCTGCCAGGGCGGTGGCCGTGGCATCGGTGTCCGACTGGCCGAACCGACCGTACTGGAACAGCAGCGCGATGATCGGTGCCCCGAGGAAAGCCAGACCCGCCGACGCCGGCAAGTTCACCGCAAAGACATGGCGCAGGCTCCGCGTCAGGGTGTCCGCCACCCCCTGGGGGTTCTTCTCCACCCAGAGCGCCGAAACCCGGGGAAGCGTGGCCGCAGCCAGGGAAACACCAAAGATCCCGATCGGAAACTGCATGAGGCGAAACGCGTAATTGAGCCACGAAACCGCGCCCGGCCCCTGGGAAGTGGCCAGCACACTGTTCACCAGCACGTTGACCTGCGTGGCCGCCAGGCCCACCATGCCAGGAATCATCAGGGCCAGCATGCGACGCAGGGCGGGGTCCTGGCGCCAGGGCGGGTCAGCCGGGGTGCGTCCCTTCCAGCGGTAGCCCTGGCGGTAGAGCTCGGGAAGCTGGCAAAACGCCTGCACCGTGCCCCCCACCACCACGCCGATGGCCATGCCCAGGATGGAGGGCTGCCCGAAGCGGGGCAGGAGCCAGGCTCCCAGGATTCCCGTCAGGATCGAGGTCAGGTTGAACAGGGCCGAAGCAAAGCCCGGAAGGAAGAACTTTCCGCAGGCGTTCAGGATGCCCATGTAGGCCGCGGCCAGGGCCACCAGCGGAAAAAACGGGAACATGATGCGGGTCATCCGCACGGTCAGCTCGAACTTGCCCGGCACCGAGCGGAATGCCGCCGCGTAGAGGCCCACCAGATGCGGAGCAAAGAGGATTCCGCCCAGGGCCAGGACCCCGACCACCCCGAGCAGTACCCGGAACACCAGGCCCGCCACGCGCCAGGCGCGGGCGTCCCCTTCCTCCTTCCGCACCTTCGTGAAGGTCGGCACCAGGGCGGCGCTCATGGCCCCTTCGGCGAACAGGTCGCGCAGCAGGTTGGGGATGCGGAAGGCGATGTTGAACGCGTCGGTCGCGTTGCCCGCGCCGAACAGGAAAGCAAAGACCTGCTCGCGCACCAGGCCCAGGATACGACTCAGGAAGGTCGCGAACCCCATGGCGCCCGCATTCTTGAGGACCGACCCGCTCAAGCGCTCAGGCCTTCAGTTCCGGAAAAGCCTTGCCCAGCCACCAGGCAATGCCCTCGTCGATCTTGGACTTGAAGGGCGCGGCCAGCAGGCTCAGCTGACCCTCCAGGCGAAGCTGGTTTTCTTCGCAGAACAGGGTCGCCGTCAGCATGGACGACTTGACCTTGACCTGCCGGGCGGCGGCATCGCGCTCGATCTCGAACTTCCCGATCGACGCCTTGGTCATGAACCGGTCGATGTCCCGCGCAACCACGTCGTAGAGCTCCTGGGCGGACTTGCCCGGGACCGCGATCTTCTTGGAATAGCTCGGCATGGCCAAAGGGTGCCCGAAGCCCTTCAGCTTTTCAAGGTTTCGAAGACGGCCAGCACCTGGCCCGCCCGAACCTCCTCTTCGGCTTCGACTTTCCAGTGCACCACTTGCGTGTCCACCGGAAGCGCATGAGGTACGAGGAGGGACAGCGACTCGAGCACCAGCAGGGGCTCATGGGCCGGCACGGGCGTCTGCTCGCGGTAAAGCAGCGAATGGACCCGGCCCGAGACGAGTGCGAGCAGGGACCGCGAGCGCGTCGGCCCCTGGGCCCGGGCCGCCGCGGAACTGCGGCGCACGGACAGGACCCAGCCGCCCACGCGCACCAGCCACTTGTCGGGCTGGAGCGGGAAGGCCAGGGTCTTGAGCTTGCGGCCATCCGAGAAACCGGCGACTCCGCTCAGACCGGCCAGGCCATTTTCCTCGAAAAAGCTGGGCTCCTGGACCCAGGATTCCTGGAACTCCGGATCCGCCTTGACCCACTGGTCGCCCACCGCCCACCGGACCCCAGGCTCGGTGACGAGTGCGGGAAAGCGCGAGGCATGCGCGCGCGCGGCGGCCGCCACCATCCAATGGAGCAGCTCGGGCGCGGGCCGCACCTCCGGAACAAACTCCTCTTCCAGGAATCCCGCGTGGTACATCCCGCCCGCGATCCAAGGG